>JAZQMJ010000204.1:0-4837 GCA_045543435.1 Mailhella sp. | reverse complement strand
TGGCCTCCGACTTGATGTTGCCGGGCCAGAAGTAGCGCGTCATGAGTTCCAGCGCAGGGAAGGAGATGCGCTTTATCTGGTCCTCGCCGTCGCCGGAAAGCTGTTTGAGCAGATGCTCGACCAGCGGGACTATGTCTTCGCGGCGTTCGCGCAGGGGCGGAACGTGCAGGGCGCAGGCGCTCAGGCGTTCGCAGAGCTCGCGGGAGAAGCGGCCCTGTTCCACCAGCGTTTCGAGGGAGGCGCTGGTGGCGGCGATGATGCGCACGTCCACAGGCACAGTGTCCGAGCCGCCAAGGCGGAGCACGCAGTGTTCCGTCACGAGGCGGAGCAGGGCTTCCTGCGCGGGGGGCGTGAGGGCGTCCACGGCGTCGAGGAATATGGTGCCGGTGTTGGCCTGCTCGAAGAGGCCCTTCTGCGTCTGCATGGCGCCGAGGAAGGCGCCCTTCTGGTAGCCGCAGAGCTCGCTGAGTATGCGCTCCGGCGGGATGGTGCCGCAGTGGCATACCACGAGGGGCACGTCGCTGCGGGGGCTGGAAGCGTGTATGCGTTCGGCAAGGCGTTCCTTGCCCACGCCGGGCTCGCCGCAGAGCAGGACCGGGGCGCGGCCCTGAGCGATGTGCGCCACCTGTTCGAGTATGTGGCGCATGACCTTGGACTGGGCCACGAAGGTGTCGCCCTCGTCGGCGGCGAGTTCCCCGCGCTGGGCGGGCAGGCGGCGCTGGCGGCCGAGGTCTTCCTGCATGTAGGCGGCCTCGTTGGCTATCATGGCGGCGGCCACTTCCATGAACACGCGGCGCTGTTCGAGGTCCTCGCGGGAGACGAAGACTGTGTCGGCGTTCAGCGTGCCGATGACCTCGCGCGCGGCGAAGGGCCCTTCGCCCATGGGGGCGAGGATGGGCACGGAGATGAAGGAGAGGCGTTCCATCTCTTCCTCGCTGCGTTCGAAGAGCAGGCTGAGGAAGAGCTTGTCGCCCTTCAGCTTTTCCACGATGACGGAGCGGCCCGTGGCGAAGACCTGGCCGGTGACGCCCACGCCGGGGGCGTAGCCGCCGTGCTTCTCGCGGGGCTGTGCGTCGGCGAGGCTGAGGCGCAGCATGCCCGTCTCCGGGTCGAAGAGGACGAGGTGCGGGCGAAGGAAGTCGTGCCTTTCCGAGAGCTTATGCAGCAGGGAAGTGAGGCTGGCCTGGAAGGGGCGCTTGGGGCCCATCTCGCTGGCCATGAGGCGCAGGGTCTCAAGCCAGGGGCTTACGTCGCCGTTGGGAGTGAGTTCTTGCGAGTGAGGCATGATGCCCTCCGCCTACTTCTGGAGCAGGGCGATGCGGGCGCGGAAGAACGCGGCGCCTTCCTGATCGGTGGGGGCGAGGGAGCTGATGGCCTTCTCGAGGGAGGCGATGGCGCCGGCCTTGTCGCCAGCGGATTCGGCGGCCTCGGCGCTCATCTGGTGGAGGACGGCCTTCACGTTGGCGGGGGCGTTGAGGACGATGGATTCAAAGATGGTGCGGGCTTCGGCGTACTTGCCGGCGTGCATGAGGGCCTGGGCCTGACCCATGCGGGCGGAGAAGCCGAGGGGCTCGTCGCCGCCTTCGGCATTGGCCACCTTCTCGTAGCTGGCGGCGGCCTTGGCGTAGTCCTCAAGTTCCATGGCGGTGGTGGCGAGCTCGAGGGTGGCGGAGTTCACCAGCTTGTCGGGCGCGCCGGCGATGAACTTTTCCAGCTCCCCGGCGCGGCGGGAGGCGTCCTGGATGGAGATGACGCGGCCGAGCTGGCCCTGGGCTTCGCGCAGGGTCTTTTCAGCGTACCACTGCCAGCCGGCAACGCCGAGGCAGATGACCACGATGCTCACCACGCCGGCGGCGATCTTGGGGGCGTGGTTGCTCACGAAGTTCCAGAGGGGAGCGGCTTCGGGGCTGATCTCGGCCTGCATTTCCTTGGTGAACTGGGGGATGTTCACGCCGCCCATCACAGGGTCGGAACCGCCGCCCATGATGGGGTCGGTGCCGGGGCGGGAAACGGGGGCGGAAAGGGGAGTGGGCTTCTGGATAGTAGGACGCTGGGCCATGATATTTCTCCTGCTGGAGTGGATTTCGCATAGGGGCGATTTTTCACGCCAATGGAAGGACGCTAGTAGAGTTTGACATAAATGTCAAAAGAAAAGCGGCTTCCTGTGCAGTCTTTTCCCTTTCAAAATGTTTCCGGCGTCTGGCGTGGCCATTTTTGTACCTTTTATTTAAAGGAAGGGCCCGGAAGGCGGCCCAGCCCCTTGCGCGCCGCGCCCCGGCGGCTTATGGTGAAGGATGAAACGGCAGAACGCCAAGGAGAGAAGCATGGAAAAAGCAAGCGGCCTTCGCGGCCTCATCCGCAATATTTTCGGAGGTCAGTCCTCCGCCCCCACTGAGTCCGCCGCTCCCGCCCAGCCCGCAGGCATGAGCAGGGACGAGATATTCGAAGCCGTGCGCGAGGCCGGCCGCAAGGCGCGCGAGGCTTCCCGCCGCATGTCCGCCGCCAGCCCCGCCGCCAAGAACCTCGCCCTCGAAACGCTGGCTTCGCTCATCGAGAGCCGCGCGGATGAGATCATGGCCGCCAACGCCGAAGACCTCGCCGCCGCCGAAGCCGCCGGCATCGACGCCCCCCGCATGGACCGCCTGCGCCTCACGCCCGCCATCCTCGCGGACATGGCCGGCGCCTGCCGCTACGTTGCCCAGCTCCCCGACCCCGTGGGCGCCATGGACTCCCAGTGGCAGAGGCCCAACGGCATACTGGTCGGCCGCATGCGCGTGCCGCTCGGCGTGGTGGCGATGATCTACGAAGCGCGCCCCAACGTCACTGTGGACGCCTCCATCCTCTGCCTCAAGGCGGGCAACGCCGTGATGCTCCGCGGCGGCCGCGAAGCCCTGCGTTCCAACATCGCTCTGGCGGGGCTCCTTCGCGAAGCCCTTGCCGAAGCCGGCCTGCCCGAGGGCGCGGTGCAGTTCATCGACATCACCTCGCACGATTCCGTTTCCGCCCTGTGCAAGCTCGAAGAGTATGTGGACGTGCTCATCCCGCGCGGCGGCGAAACGCTGGTGCGCGCCGTGACCAGCCAGGCCACCATGCCTGTGCTCAAGCATTACATGGGCGTGTGCCATGCCTTCATCGACGAGAGCGCAAACCTCGAGCAGGCCGCCGAGATCGTCTATAACGGCAAGGTACAGCGGCCCGGCGTGTGCAACGCGCTGGAATGTCTGCTGGTGCACGAGGCCGTGGCCGGACGCTTCCTGCCTATGGTGGGCGCGAAGCTGGGCGCGGCCGGCGTGGAGTTCCGCGCCTGCGAGGCCTCCCTGCCGCTCCTCGGCGAGAAGGCCGTGGCCCAGAAGCCCGAAGACCTCGGCCACGAGTTCCACGACCTCATCCTCGCGGTGCGCGTGGTGCGCGACATGGACGAGGCCCTTGAGCACATCGCGGCCTACGGCTCGAACCACACTGAGATCATCTGCACGGAGAACCACCTGAACGCCATGCGCTTCCTGCGCGAGGCCGACGCCTCCATGGTGGCGGTGAACGCCTCCACGCGCTTCAACGACGGCGGCCAGCTCGGCCTTGGCGCGGAGATAGGCATCAGCACCTCGAAGCTCCATGCCTACGGCCCCATGGGCGTGCAGGAGCTGACCACCACCAAGTTCGTGGTCTTCGGCCAGGGACAGGTGAGGAAGTAGTTTTATGCATCTAACTCAAGAGGCGCCGCGCGTCGGCATCCTTGGCGGCACGTTCAACCCAGTGCACAACGGGCACTTGCGCCTTGCCGTGGAAGTGGGCGAGGCCCTGGGGCTTGAGCGCGTCCTGCTCACGCCCTGCGCTTCGCCGCCGCACAAGACGCATAACGGCCTCCTGCCCTTCGAGCTCCGCGTGGCCTTCCTGCGCGAGGCCGTGCGCGGCATCCCGCTCCTTGAAGTCAGCACGCTGGAAGGCGAGCTGGACGGCCCTTCCTACACCTGGGCTTCGCTTTCGGAGCGGCACAGGAGGAGCGGCGCGTGCGCCGACCCGGATGCCTGCCCCCTGCCCGCGCCTGCGGAGCGGCCCTTCTTCATGATGGGCGCGGAGTCCTTCTCGGCCCTGCACACCTGGCGGCGCGGCATGGAACTGCCCAAGCTGGGGCATCTTGTCATGGTGCCGCGCGGCGGCGAGGATCGCTCCGTGTTCCGCGCGAGCATACGCCGCTACTGGCCGGAGAGCCTGCCGGACGACGAGCGCGCCGACGAAGCCGTGTATGAGCGCGAGACCATTGCCCTTGCGGGCGAGGCGGCTGGCGGCGGGCACTGCACGTTCCTGCCTGTGCCGCGGCTGGACATCAGCTCCACGTTCATCCGACGCCGCTGGTGCGAAGGGCGCAGCCTTGCAGGGCTCGTGCCTGAGGGCGTGCTTGCGCTGATGGAGCGGGAGCGCGCCGTGCTTGAGGAATTGTGGAGATAGGAATGGTTGGGAGAGAGGAATGGAAGCTCCCGGCCTGAGGAATCAAGGCCTGTCCTTCGGGGCAGGCCGTTTCCTTTTAATAAGGATATGGGTGGAGACGAAGCGGCGTGCCCTGCCGGAGGGGAGGATGCCATGCCCCGAACGGGAGCGGCTTTCGAAGGAAATTGCCTTTTCGAGGGAGAGTGTTAGGCGGAGGCCGCGCTAGCGGCGGGAGCGGGGGATAAGCGGAAGGCCGCCAGAGCCTTTTGTCGGGCCGCAACGCTCTCGGCGTGCTTGCCTGCAAGTCATTCTAACTTGTTTAAAGATGAGCCCTCCGGGCAGGGGAAGGCGGGTGCTGCTTGGGGCTGGCCGCCCCACGGAGCACCCCCTTCCGCCATTCCCCGCTCGTTGG
>JAZQMJ010000203.1:0-13002 GCA_045543435.1 Mailhella sp. | reverse complement strand
CGACAAGCCCCTCAATGAAGTCACCTTCGCCTACCTCGGCGACGCCCGCTTCAACATGGGCAACTCCCTCATGATGGGCGCCGCCAAGATGGGCATGAAATTCCGCGCCGTGGCCCCCAAGTCCCTGCAGACCAGCGACGAGATCTACGAGATGTGCCTCGAGGCCGCCAAGGAATCCGGCGCTGAGATCATCCGCACCGACGACGTGGCCGAAGGCGTGAAGGGCTGCGACTTCGTCTACACCGACGTGTGGGTCTCCATGGGCGAACCCGACGAAGTGTGGAAGGAACGCATCGAGATGCTCCTGCCCTATCAGGTGAACAGCCGCGTCATGGAACTCACCGGCAACCCCGACTGCAAGTTCATGCACTGCCTGCCCGCCTACCATAACCGCGAGACCGAAGTGGGCGAATCCATCTACCAGAAGTTCGGCCTCGAAGCCCTCGAAGTCACCGAAGACGTCTTCGAAGGCCCCAACTCCATCGTTTTCGACGAAGCCGAAAACCGCATGCACACCATCAAGGCCGTCATGGTCGCCACCCTCGGCAACGTGCCGCCTCTCTTCTACGAAGATTGATCTCTGCGGGGGAAATGATCTCCCCCGCCCCCCCTCATTTCAGAAGGCCGATGTCCCCGGACCAAGTTCGGAGCCATCGGCCTTCTGTCTGGAGAACGGGGAACATAGGAGAGTGCTTAATTAATATGTTAAAGATGTTAAGCTTTTTCCTTGACCGGACTGCCCCCTGAGATAAAACTCCGACAAAGGCTGAAACCTGCCGAATCCCGAAGGATGGCCCTCCATGAAATTTTCCGCGTTCACCAAAGTCCGCGCCGCCTGCTCCTACTTCTTCATCGGGCCGGGGCTCGTCTACGGCATGTTCACCTCCCGCATGCCCGCCCTCACCATGCAGACCGGAGCCGATGAAGCGCAGATAGGGCTCATACTGCTCTGCTTCGGCGTAGCCGGCATGGTCTCCCTTGCGGCCAGCGCATGGATCATAGACAGGTTCACCAGCCGCATGGTCCTTCGCATCACCGCCCCTCTGCTCTGCCTCGCCCTTCCTCTGGCCGGATTGGCCGCCACACCGCTGCAGCTGGGCCTTGCCTGTATCGCGGTCGGCCTCACCATGGGCTTCGTCGATGTTTCCATGAATACGCAGGCCATACAGATAGAGCGCGCCTTCTTCCGCCCCTGCGTCTCCATGATGCATGCCAGCTACAGCATAGGCGGCGTGCTCGGCTCCATAGCCGGGGCGCTCTTTGCCTGGCTCGGGGCTTCCACCCTCATCAACTTTTCCTTCGTACTGGCTCTCTACCTCTGCGCCTATCCGCTGGCTCTCCCGCATATGCAGGCCGACGAAGTGAAGAGCGGCGGATGCACGAAGAAGGCTTCAGGACGCATCCCGCTCTTCGTCCTGCTCTGCGGCTTCCTTTCCTCTATCGCCTACTCGGCTGAAGGCTCGGTGGCGGAATGGGGAAGCCTTTTCCTCTTCACAGTCAAGGAAGCCAGCGAGTTCACCGCCGCCCTCGTCTTCGGCTCGTTCTGCACCACCATGGTCATAGGCCGCATGGTCGGCGACCGCCTGCGCTGTGAATTCGGCGACTTCCCCCTGCTCCTCTCCGGTTCGGGCCTCGCCTTCGCAGGCATGGTCATAGTCCTCCTCTCCCCGTGGGCCGCGCTCTGCCTCTTCGGCTACGCCCTCATGGGCATAGGCCTCGCCCCCATCGTGCCCATATTCTTCAGCCGGGCCGGGAACACTCCGGGCATCACTCCGGGCAAGGCCAGCGCCGTGGTCTCCTTCATGGGCTACAGCGGCGTGCTCGTCTTCCCTCCGTCGCTGGGCTGGCTGGCGCACAATATGGGGCTAGGCACTGCCCTGCTCGTCATACCTGCGCTCTGCGCCATCCTGGCTCTCGGCGCATGGGCCTTCCGCACGGATGAGAAGCCTGCAACCTGCGGAGGCTCTTTCTAATAGGGAAAAGCACGTCCTTTAAGCTTGCCTTTTTTTAAAATACAGGCTATTGCTAACAGTCCTTACGATGCAGAAGGCGTCGTATCCGATTAAAATTTCCGCCCACTCGGGCTTTTATGGAGGATATCATGGGTAAGCAGTGTGAAGTTTGCGGCAAGAAGGCTCAGGTGGGCAACCTCGTCAGCCATTCCAATATCAAGACCAAGCGTCGCTTCAACCCCAACCTGCAGGCTGTCCGTCATCAGGACGCCGACGGCACCGTGCGCACCATCAACGTGTGCACCCGCTGCCTGCGCTCCGGCGCTGTGGTGAAGCCCGTCGTGAAGAACGACGCTGAATAATCTGGCTTGCCGAATATTCAGGAAAGGCGGGGAGTAATCTCCGCCTTTTTTGGTTAACGCACCTATGGCAGAAAGTTCACGCTCCGCCTTCAGGCATCGCCCGAAGAACCGCGTCCCCATGGCGCGCCGTTCTCTTCGCGTGCCCGAACACTGGCGCGTGGTGGACTTCTCCGGCCCCGGGCATATCGGCCGCGCCCTCCCCGCTCCCGGAACGAGGCAGATGGAACTGCTCCGCCTCATCCTCGACTCGAAGGACATCCCCTACATCATCACCGGGCACGGCTCCCAGTGCCGCGCCTTCGTTCCGCCGCTCTTCGAGGACATAGCCCGCGCCGAGCTCGCCGCCGTGGCGGAAGAAAAAGCTCCGCCGCCTCCCAGGCCTGTGCCTGTACGGCATAACGCCCACTGGGCCATGCTCCTGCCGCTCTTCCTCATCTTCTGGCACGGACTGCGCATGGGCTGGTGGCCTACCCCCTTCGAGCATCTCCCCGACGCGGCATACTGGGCCGAGGTCGGCAGGCTCGATATCAGCAAGGTACGGCTCGGCGAATGGTGGCGCACGGCGACAGCCCTTTCCCTGCATGCGGACAGCCAGCACCTGTTCAGCAACGTCATCTTCGGCTCGCCGTTCATCATGCTCCTGGCCCGGCGCATCGGCTTCGGCCTCATGCTGGCGGCCACGCTTTTCTCCGGCATGCTGGGCAATTTCGCCAACGCGCTCTACCGCGACCCGGGCTACGCCAGCCTCGGTTTCTCCACCGCCATGTTCAGCGTGGTGGGCCTGCTCTGCGCCGACCTCATCGTGCGCCCGCATCTGCGCGGCCTGAAGCGCATACTGATCCCCATGGCGGCAGGCGTGGCCTTCCTCGCCATGCTGGGTGCTGAAGGCAAGAACATCGACTACGCGGCGCATATCTTCGGCCTTGGCGCAGGTTTCCTCGTCGGGCTTGCGGTAAGCTCCCTTGTGCGGCATGATGATGCCCTGCCCCGCCCGCTGGAATGGGCGCTGGGCCTCGCCTCTCCCCTTTTCCTGCTCCTGTGCTGGAGCATAGCACTCTAACCCTCCCCGAGCATGTCCATGAGCAAAGCTCCCGGCACTTTCGAACTCCTCGGCAAAGACGGCGCCGCCCGCGCCGGCATACTGCATACTGCGCACGGCCCCATCGAGACCCCCATCTTCATGCCCGTCGGCACCGTGGGCAGTGTGAAGGCCCTTGCCCCCGACGATCTCGACGCCCTCGGCGCGCAGATCATCCTCGGCAATACCTATCACCTGTATCTGCGCCCCGGCGATGAGCTCGTGGCCCGCCGCGGCGGCCTGCATGAATTCAATGCCTGGCGCAAGCCCATACTCACGGACAGCGGCGGCTTCCAGGCCTTCAGCCTGAGCAAGCTGAACAAGATGAAGGCCGACGGCTTCGAGTTCCGTTCGCACATCGACGGCTCCAAGCATATGTTCACGCCGGAGAAGGTCATCTCCATCCAGCGCAACCTGAATTCCGACATCATGATGCCGCTGGATGTCTGCCTCGGCTTCGGCGCTTCCTACGACGAAGCCCAGAAGGCCGTGAAGAAGACCACCGAATGGGCCAGGCGCTGCCGCGAAGCCTATCCCGCCGGTTCTGCCGGCAACCTGCTCTTCGGCATCGTACAGGGCTGTACCTACCCTGACCTGCGCGAAGCTTCCGCCCGCCAGCTCATGGACATCGGCTTCGAAGGCTACGCCATCGGCGGCCTCGCCGTGGGCGAACCCAAGAACCTCATGATGCGCGCCCTGCGAGCTCTCGACCCTGTACTGCCGCAGGAAAAGCCGCGCTACCTCATGGGCGTGGGCACGCCTCTGGATATCCTGCACGCCATCGAGCAGGGCGTGGACATGTTCGACTGCGTGCTTCCCACCCGCAACGCCCGCAACGGCACCCTCTACACCTCCGAGGGCAAGATCAACATCAAGCGCCAGCAGTACGCCGAAGACGACAGCCCCCTTGACCCGAAGTGCGACTGCTACGCCTGCCGCACCTTCAGCAAGGCCTACCTGCGCCACCTCTTCGTGAGCCAGGAACTGCTCGCCTTCCGCCTGAACAGCCTGCACAACCTCACCTACTTCCTGAACATGGTGAAGGGCGCCCGCAAGGCTATCCTCGAAGGCCGCTACGCCGAGTTCAAGGCCGAATACGAAGCCAAGTACCCCGAAGAGGACGCCCTGTTCGACGCGCCTATTCAGGATTAGTTTTATGTGGGGGAGATAATCTCCCCCATCCATAGTTCAGAAGGCCGATGCCGCCGGAACGCTGTTCCGTCTGGCATCGTCCTTCTGTTTATGGAGTATGGAAAAAATCTCAGCAGTCTTCGGCAGGCGACCACAGTTCCTGCCACGAGGCGGCCAGCTTTTCCGCAAGGAATTCGCCGTGGGCCTCGAGCGCAGTCTGGAAGCGGTCGAGCTCCGCGTCGAGGTCGTCCAGCGTGCCGCTGTTGTCGATGGTGAGGTCGGCGGCGCGGATCTTGTCGTCCTGCTTCCACTGCCAGCTTTCCACGGCGGCTATCTTCTCATCGGTCCAGCCGCGGGTCTCGTGCAGGCGGGCATGGCGCACCTCGTCCGGGCAGGCGATGACTGCCACACTGGCTTCGCCGTCCAGCTTCCAGCCGGTCTCGAACCACAGCGGCACTTCGGCGCAGGCCGCAGGGAGGCCGCGGCTCACGGCATCGAGGAAGAAGTCGTCCATGGAGCCGCGCACCAGCGGATGGATGATGCGCTCCAGCTCCTTGCGCATGCCCGGGGTCTCGGCCAGCATGCGGGTGAGCTTGGCGCGGTCCACAGAGCCGTCCTCATTGAAGAAGGCTCGTCCCCAGCGCTGATGCATGAGCATCCAGCCTGCGGCATGAGGCTGGTACTGGGCGGCCACGGCCTTGTCGGCATTCCACACCGGCATGCCGCGCTTCTCGAGGCGTTCCAGCACGGCGGACTTGCCGCAGCCGGGCATGCCCGTGAGGATGACGCGCTTCGTTCCGCGCTCCAGCGCCAGCATAGCGTGGGGGAAGTCCGCAGGGGGCGGGCAGGTGAACTTCATCTCCTCGCCGGTGACGGGATGGATGAATTCCAGCTTCCAGGCGTGCAGGAGCTGGCGGCCGGCAGGGCTGGTCTTGTCATACGGGCCATAGATGGTATCGCCCCACAGGGGGAAACCGGCCTGGGCAAGATGCACGCGTATCTGATGGGTGCGGCCCGTGAACAGGCGCACCGAAAGCAGGGCGAAGTCGGCGGCGGGAGCGGCATACAGCGTTTCCCACGTCGTCAGGGCCGTGCGGCCGCCCTTCTCTTCCGGCACTATGGCCATGCGGGTCTTGATAGTCGGGTGGCGTCCTATGGGCAGGTCGCACGTCCCTTCGGCGGCAGGTATGCCGCGCGTCACCGCGAGATAGGTCTTATGGACGTTGCGGGCCGCGAAATCTTCGATGAGCTTCAGGCGGGCGCGCTCGGAAAGCGCGACGATGACGAGGCCGGAGGTGTCCTTGTCGAGGCGGTGCACCACGCCGGGGCGCGGGCCTTCCTGCTTCGCCAGTTCAGGGAAGTGCCAGAGCAGGCGATGCACCAGCGTTCCCTTGGGGCAGCTGGGGCAGGGATGCATGGTGAGCCCGGCGGGCTTGTTCACCACGGCGAGGTCGGCATCGCGGTAGAGTATCTCCAGCGGGCCTTCCTCCGGCTCCACCACATTGGAGGCGGCAGGCAGGCGCAGTTCCACCTTCTGGCCGGGGCGCACCTTCTGGTCGGCATCCATGCATATCTGCCCGTCCACAGTACAGCGGCCCTGCTCCACCAGCTTCTTGAGACGGCTGCGCGATTCGTCGCACATCGAACTCAGGAAGGCGTCGAGGCGGGGCTTCTTCCCGGCAGGCACTTCGAAGGCGAGAGGCTCTTCATCGGCGGAACAGGCGGGCACAGCCTCGCAGGCCTGCTCATCGTCCAGAGCTTCGAGCCCCTCAAGTTCATCCTTGAATCCTTCAGTCATGTTCCACCGCCTTTTCCGGTGCAGGGTGCTGGGCCAGAGGCCCGACAAGGTAGCCGGTAACGGTAGCCTTGGCTACTTTGCGGCGGTTGCTGTCGGTCACGACGATGTCGAAAACGGCAAGGTGCTTCCCAAGCTTCACGAGCTCGGCCTCGGCGCGAAGATATTCCCCCGCTCCCGAGGAAAGGTAGGAAATGGAGCTCTGCGCCGTTACGCAGTGGATGCCGAGATTCTTGCATGCCGCGGCGAAGGCCATGTCCGTAAGGGTGAAGATAGCGCCGCCGTGGGCTTTGCCCATCTTGTTCTCATGGCACTCCTTCAGCGGCATGCGCACTATGCCGCACCCGTCCTTACTGCAGGGTTCCTGCACTATGCCCAGCATGGCGGCGAATCTGTCTTCCTTGAAAACCGGTTCGTACATATATGCTCCCGTAAGGGTCCTTTCTTTTTCTAAGATTCCACCATACGCGAGCTGCCCTTAGCTGACAAGCGGCTCATTTTGCCCGAACGTGCGGAGAATTTGAGAAAATCTGCTTCTCGGCCCGGCAAATACGGGCGGGCGGCCCTTCTTTCGCTGGACAGCCTCGGCCGGAGAGTTTATAGGTTTTGGATACATTTTCTTTAAGGAGCAATGTCATGGCCCACAAGAAGATCGAACGCGCCAAGGAACTTCACCGCCGCCGTCATCGTCGTGCCCAGCGCCTCAAGGCCCGCATCCGCGAAGCCAAGGCCGCTAAGTAATTTGGCGTAAGCCTCCCTGCGGCCCTGCTGCAGTGTATTTCCGGCGTGTCGGCACCTGTCGTCACGCCGTTACTTTTTTCTTTTCTCGAACCATGCCTATCTACGAATATTCCTGCCCTGCCTGCGGAAAGAGCTTCGAAGAGTTCGTCCGCGCCAGCGACGATACCGAAAAGGCCCCCTGCCCCCACTGCGGAGCTGAGGCCCCCCCCATGCTCTCCAACACCTCCTTCATCCTGAAGGGCGGCGGCTGGTTCGCCTCCTCCTACGGGCACGGCACCAGCAACGCTTTCGACAAGACCAACGGCGTACCTTCCCACGGCTCCAAGCCCGCCGAGGAAGGCTCTTCCTCCACCGCCAAAGCCGAATCCGCTCCCGCCGCTTCCGGCGACAGCGCCAAGGCATAGAGGTTCCCATGATCGACCGCTATTCCCGGCCCGAGATGGCCGCTATCTGGACTCTGGAAAACCGTTACCGCAACTGGTTCAAGGTGGAACAGGCCGTGTGCCAGGCCTGGAACGAGCAGGGCGTCATCCCGGATGAAGACCTGAAGAACATCATGGTGGACATGGACTTCGACATCGACCGCATACTCGAGATCGAACAGACCACCCGCCACGACGTCATCGCCTTCCTCACCTACCTTGAAGAGAAGATCGGCCCCTCGGCCCGCTTCATCCACCTCGGCTGCACCTCCTCCGACATGGTGGACACCGGCATGGCCCTGCAGATGGTGCAGGCCGGCGAGCTCATCCTCAAAGACTTCGACATGCTGCTCGCCACCCTCGCCAAGTTCGTGCGCGAGCATAAGGGCCTCGTGTGCATGGGCCGTTCCCACGGCATCCATGGCGAGCCCATCACCTACGGCTTCAAGTTCGCCGGCTTCTACGCCGAATTCCTGCGCGACAAGAAGCGCTTCGCCGCCGCCGTGGAAGACGTGCGCACCGGCAAGCTCTCCGGCGCCATGGGCAACTACACCGTCATCACCCCCGCCGTGGAAGAGCGCGCCTGCGAACTCATGGGCCTGAAGGCCGACATCATCTCCACCCAGATAGTCCAGCGCGACCGCTACGCCCACTACTTCACCGCGCTGGCCATCGCCGCCGGCACTGTGGAGCGCATCTGCGTGGAACTGCGCCACCTCCAGCGCACCGAAGTTCATGAAGTGGAAGAAGGCTTCGCCAAGGGGCAGAAGGGTTCCTCGGCCATGCCCCACAAGCGCAACCCCATCTCCGCCGAGAACATGAGCGGCCTCGCCCGCGTGGTACGTTCCAACGCCATCGCCGCCATGGAGAACCAGGCCCTGTGGCACGAACGCGACATCAGCCACTCTTCCGTGGAGCGCATCATCACGCCCGACTCCACCATACTCATGGACTACATACTCCACCGCCTGAACCGCCTCATCGACGGCCTGCGCATACTTCCCGAGAACGTGGAGAAGAACCTCTGGGGCAGCTACGGCCTGTTCTATTCCCAGCGCGTGCTCACCGCCCTCATCGAGAAGGACATGCCCCGCCAGCAGGCCTATGTGGTGGTGCAGAAGCGCGCCATGGAAAGCTGGGAGACCCAGAAGTCCTTCCCCGACCTCATCCGCGCCGACGAAGAGATACAGTCCAAGCTCAGCTCTGAGGAGCTGGACGCCGTGTTCAGCCTCGATCCCTATACCCGCTTCGAAGACGAGATCATCGAACGCGTGCTGAACGAGAAGTAAGAGGTCATCATGCTCCGCATCTTCTGCCTCGCCCTCGCCTTCCTGCTGTCTGCCCTGCTCCGCCCCTCAGCGTCCTTCGCGGACGACTGGACGGCATGCCTGGCCCAGCCCGCGCCGAAGTTCTTCTATGTGGCCGACAAGTCCCGCAAGCTCCTCTTCCAGATGGAAGAGAAAAGCGGGGCGACCTCTGCCGCACGAGAATTCGAGTGCATCCATGGACGCGTGGAAGGCGACAAGCAGAAGCAGGGCGACCTCAAGACCCCCGAAGGCGTGTACTTCATCACCAAGGTCATCACGCAGAAGCTGGACTACATGGAATACGGCCCCTACGCCGTGGCCCTGAACTACCCCAACCCTGCGGACCGACTGCGCAAGAAGACCGGCAGCGGCATATGGCTGCACAGCAAGGGGAAGAAGATAACGGGCATCACCACGCGCGGATGCCTCGCCATCGACAAAGGCGAGATCATGGAGATAGCCCCCCTGCTCAAGCCGGGCACTCCCGTCATCGTGGCGGAAAAGGTCGCCGGTGAACCATTCTACGGACGAGACGGCAAAGCCCTGCCTGCCGGAGGACAGAAGGCGGAAGCCGTTCCTGCCTCCCCGGCCCTTCCCAGCGGAAGCACCGAAGTCTTCGGCAAGCTGACGCAGGAAGAAAAAACGGCCGACGCCCCTTCGGCCTGCGTCCATGCGGTGGACTTCCCTGTGGAACCCACGCCAGCCTTTGCCGCCGTGCAGACGGCGGACGCGCCTGGCATCCGCGACCTCGCCAGGCTGTGGATGTCCCTGCGCCTGCAGAAGTCGGAAGAGATATTCACGCTCTACTACAGCAAGGCATGGCCCGCGGCCAGCCGGGAAAAGTTCTCCCTGAAGAAGTCCCGCCTGCTCGCGGAGTTCCAGGATAAGAAGGGATTCCGCATCGACGACGACCTCAGCATCCTGTACGGCCCGGGCTACTGGGTCTCCTGCTTCACGGAGAGCTACACGCTCAAAAACGGCGGCAGACATTCGGACCTGCGCGCCCTGTACTGGATGAAGGATGCCTCCGGCCGCTACCGCATCATCGGCGAAGCCCGCATCAGCAAATAACGCAAGATACAGAAAAAGCCCGCTCTCGTTTCAGAGACGCGGGCTTTTTCTTTGCTTTTCGCTCAGTCCATGCTGTCCAGTTCCAGAGCCACCCTGCAGAACAGCTCCACGGATGGCAGGAGCAGGCTTTCATCGAAGTCGAAGTCCGGGCTGTGATGCCCAGCGGGAAGGCGAGAGCCAAGCTGGGCATAGGTCCCCATGCCGCCCTGCTTCTGCACGGCTTCAAGGAAGGCGCAGGCATCGTCGGCCCCGAAGCCGCGGCCCATATCCCGCACGAGTTCGGGATGGAAATACGGGATGCCCCCGCTCACGCGGCGCACGAGCTCGCACATGTCGCGGTCGCTCACAGCTGTTCCGCCCCCGCCCATGCGAGTGATGCGGAAGTCCTGTCCGTACATGGCCGCGCTGTTCTCGATGATGCGCGAGGCCTGCTCGAACATCCAATCATTGACCTCAGTGCTGGAGCCGCGCGTCTCGCAGACCAGTTTCGCATAGGAAGGGATGACGTTGCGCCCCGAACCGCTCTCCATGCGGCCCACGGCGATGCGGGTCTCTCCCTTGCCGTGGCGAGGTATGGCGTGCAAGTTCATGACGGCGCTGGCCGCCGCAAGGAGGGAGTTCCGGCCTTCATGGGGCTCTGCCCCGGCGTGCGCGGCTTTGCCGAAGAACTCTGCATCGAACTTGGTACTGGCGAGGAAGCCTTCCGTTCCGCAGACCAGTTCATGGGCCTGCCGGGCGTTCACGCCGATATGCGCGGCAAAAAAATATTTCGCGCCGGACACAGCTCCGGCCTCCACCATAGCGGCGGCTCCGCGCAGGCCTTCTTCGGCAGGCTCGAAAACGAGGCGCACATTATGGCGCAGGCTTTCCCTGATGCGCAGAAGTTCCAGCGCGACGCCGAGACCGATGGCGGCATGGCCGTCATGCCCGCAGGCATGGCAATGCCCGGCGTTCAGCGAACGGAAGCCCTCGCGCGCGGGGAGATGGTCAGGGGAAGAGCTTTCTTCCACATCCACGGCATCGATGTCGAAGCGGAGGACTGTATGCAGAGGGAGGTCGGGGCGGATATCGACGATGAGGCCCGTGAGCCTGTCCATGCGGGCCAGCCACTTCGGGTCGGCCCCCTGCTCTCGCGCAGAGGCGAGGCGTTTTTCCTGCGTATCCTCATCCGGCACGCCCATGCGGGCTTCGCGGCATATGGCTTCTTCGCCGACCTTCACACAGCCTCCGGCCTCATGGAGCCGCGCGGCGAGGAAAGCCGTAGTCCAGAATTCCGAAAAGCCGGATTCCGCATGGCGATGGAGATCCCGGCGGAACTCAGAAAGCTGTTCCGCGGAAATGGAAGGCATGAAGTCCATGGAAGACTCCCAGACTGGAGGCTCAGAGCCTGCTATTTGCCATGCACGAGTTCGCAGAGGCGTATGCCCACATCCTCGTAGTGCTGGCGAAGCACATTCTCGATGCGCTGGACATCACGGCTGAGCACGGCTTCGGCCACGGCGTGATGCCGCTCGCGGAATTCCTGCGGCGTATACATGGTGCGCCAGTAATTGTAATAAAGGAATTTGGCCAGAGAAGAGCTGGAAGAATGGGCGAGGTGTATGAGGTGCGCATTGGTGCAGGCCGCAAGCAGTGCGCTGTGGAAAGCTTCGTCTATCTCCGTGAGCGTATCGAGGGAGACGGCATAGTCCACCTGCTCGTCGAGCCTGCGAACAACGTCGCGGAACGCGGACTCTTCCTTCTCCGTCCAGAGGCAGATGGACTGCGCCACGCCCGCACCTTCGAGAATGCCCGCCACTGCGTAGCTGTCGTATATCTCCTGCGCGCTCATGGAGCGAACGAACTTCCCTTTCTGCGGTTCGGAACAGATGAGCCCCTCCTGAGCGAGAAGGAGGAGAGCTTCGCGGATAGGGGCGCGGCTGATGTTGAGCTTTTCGGAGATCAGCGCCTCGCGCACAGGGCGGCCGGGGAGCAGTTCCCCGGAACGGATAAGATTCCTTATGAACTCAGCGGCCTTAGAGCTATACGTCTCTTTTTTGAACTGCATGGTCTTTATCTGCTCTTGGATCTGGCGGGCTTCCACGAACTCAGTGGACATAGTTCAGGACAGTCTCGGCGTTACAAGCTGAAAGCATAAAATTTTTTCGTCTATATTGCAAAGGGAAGATGCCAAGTTAAAAACAAAGCCCCCTCCAGCCTGCCGGACGGACAGACGAGAGGGGGACAGAGGCTCACTTCATGCTTGCAGGGCAAGCATCAGTCAGGATTACTGACGGAAGGTGGGCATGTAGGCGTACAGAGCGGGGGAGCCGCCGGTGTGCAGGAAGAGCACGTTGGAACCTTCAGCGATGACGCCCTTGCGGATGAGGTCGATCATGCCGGCGAAAGCCTTGCCGCTGTACACGGGGTCGAGAAGGATGGCTTCGGTCTGGGCGAGGAGCTTCACGGCTTCGATCATGCCGTCGTTGGGCAGGGAGTAGCCGGGCAGGTAGTAGTCGCCGTAGCAGACGACCTTGTCCTTAGGCATCTGCACGCCGGAGCCGAGCTTGTCGAGCACCTTCTGGGCGAGGTTGTACACGATATCCTGCTGCACTTCGCCGGGGCGGCTGACGTCGATGCCGGACATGGGGATGTTCATGTTGTTGCCCACGAAACCGGCGATCATGCCGGCATGGGTGCCGGAAGAACCGGAAGGCACCACGACGTGGTCGAAGTTGATGCCCATGTCGAACATCTGCTGCATGATCTCCTGAGCGCAGCCCACATAGCCGAGGGCGCCGATCTCGTTGGAGGCGCCGCCGGGGATGATGTAGGGCTTCTTGCCTTCAGCGCGGAGCTTTTCGGCCACCTTTTCCATTTCGGCGAGCATGGGGGAGCCGCCGGGCACCACGGTGATGCTCTTCACGCCGAGGAGCTGGAAGAGGAAGTTGTTGCCGGAGGCGTCTTCCTTGTAGCTGCCGGGCACGCGTTCTTCGAGAACGAGGTGGCAGTCGAGGCCTTCATGCACGGCCCAGGAAAGGGTGAGGCGGCAGTGGTTGGACTGCACGGCGCCGCAGGTGATGATGGTGTCGGCACCCTTTTCGAGGGCATCGGCGATGCAGAAGTCGAGCTTGCGGGTCTTGTTGCCGCCGGAGCAGCCGGGG
>JAZQMJ010000202.1:0-3470 GCA_045543435.1 Mailhella sp. | reverse complement strand
GGATGTAGATGATGCTCATTTCAGTCCCCGTTTTTCCTGCGGTGAGGGCCGCAGTCAGTCAAGCGAGTGAACGATGAATCCGGCCGGTATGTCCAGACCGAGGCCGGAAGCCTGCATGCTGGAAGCAGGGCGGCGCTCCTTCACGAGGAGCACCATGCGCTGTTCCCCGGAAAGGCTTTCTGCTCTTCCTGAGATCTTGGCGGGCAGGCCGCTTTCATCATAGGTGATATCCATTTCCCAGCCGCGGCTCATATTCCAGCGCACCGGCAGGGCTCGGGCATCGAGTTCAATTTCGGCAGGGCCGCCCGGCGTTCTGCACGCATAGACGAAACTGCCGTCCTCCTGCGTTTCGTATCGTTCAGGCAGAGGCTCGTCAAGAGCGGAGAAGAGGCGCCCGGCAAGAAAATCGTTCAGTCCCTGAACGCTGAAAGGCATGGACAGACCGAGCAGTCTGCGCAGGTTCTCGTCCGACGCGCTTCCTGCATAGGCGCTCCCGTCCTTAGGAAGGATGAGGGTCATGCCGCCGTCGGCTATGCGCATTTTTCCCACACTGCCGCCTATGCCTGCGCCTATCTCTATCCTGATGATGCGCTCGCCGTCCTTTGGGGCGGCAGCATCCTGTTCCGGCAGGCCGGACCAGAGCGTATAGGTGACGCGGCGGGTGTCATCCGTCGGGCCGAAGCGCAGGCTTCCGGAAAGCGCGTCATAGGAGCCGGGGCCGGAAGAGCGGGAGACGAAGGCCTGCCAGCGTTCGGAGGCCGTATCGTGCGGGAGGAGAGTCTGCCCCTTAGGGGCACAGCCCGCCAGCGTCATCAGCAGAGCCGCTATCAGGAGAAGGAGATTCTTTTTCATAATTTTTTCAGCTTGATGCGAACTCGCTCTGCATCATTCTTCAAGTTGTGCTTCAAGAAAAGCTCAAGGGCGGCCTGGTAGGCGAGGCGCGCTCCGGTCTGCTCGTTCTGGGTCAGGGCGATATCGCCGTAATGTTCGAGCATGGTGGGGTCTTCGGTGCCGCTCTTCTGGCTGAGCTGTATGGCGCGCTGGATATGCGTCCATGCCTCATCGTTCATGCCCAGACGGAAGCAGACCCAGGCAAGGGAATCCGCAATGAAATCGGCTTCCGGTTCGAGTTCTGCGGCTTTCTGGATGAGCGTGTGGGCGCGTTCGAGTTCCCTGCCTCTGTCGGCAAGGTTATAGCCTACGAAGTTGAGAGCCATGGCGTTGTCCGGGAAAGCCCTCACCACGTTTTCCATGAGGCGCATGGCTTCCTCGTGTTCGCCCTTGAGTTCATGCAGGTAGGCGAACTGGAAGAGGAACTTTTCGTTGCCCGGATGCAGGGCGAGTGCCTCGCGAAGCGTTTTTTCCGCTTCAGGAAGGTCCTTCAGCCGAGTGTGGAGTTCGGCCTTGAGAAGGAGAGGTTCGACATCGTCAGGGTTCAGCGTTCGGACGACTTCAATGGCCTCCAGGGCTTCAGGGAGTTTCTTCAGGTCGCAGAGGAGCTGTACCTTCATGCGCATGGCCTTGTTGTACTCTTCGGTGCCGTCCGGAACGCGGGCAAGGAGGCTGAGCATGCGTGCCGGGTCGCCTCCGTTTTCGTAGAGCAGGGCCGCATGGTAGAAATAGAGCGCGGCGGGCATTTCCGGCAGGGCTTCCAGGCGCATCAGCAGGCTTTCAGCCTTTTCGAGCTGTTTTTCTTCCATAAGGACTGTCGTGGCGGCTACGGCAAAGCGGAGAGGGTCGGCAGAGTCCTTCACGACGTCTATGGCGGCATCCGTGTTCCCGGAGAGGAGGTGATGGCGCAGGAGGAAGAGGCGGGCGCTTCGGTTGCCGGGCTCGTCGGCTATCAGGCGGCTGTAGATAGTCATGGCTTCCTGAGCTCGTCCCTGATCTTCCAGCGTGAGGGCAAGGAGCTGCCATGCTTCGCTGAAATCGCCGTCTTCTTCTACGGCCTGGCGGAGCTGTTTTTCTGCTTCGGAGAAATTACGGGTGGAGTTCAGGGCCTGCGCATAGGCGAAACGTATCTGCGGAGTGAGCTTTTTTTCCGGGATGAGGCGGAAGGCGGCCATGGCTTCCTCGGTCTGCCCGCATCGGAGCAGAGCGAGGGCCAGTTCAGCCTGGGCCTTGGCATCTTCCGGATGGCGGGAGGCGAGCCCCTTGAGCAGGAGGAGGGCCTCGTCCTGCCTGTCTTCCTGTATGAGAAGGTCGGCGCGCAGGGCTGTGAGGGCAAGGTCGTCCGGCATGATGCTGGAGGCAGTTTCGGCCAGCTGTTTGGCTTCGATCCCATAGTCATGGGAAAGGAGCCACAGGGCGGCATCCAAGATGGGAGATGAAGAGTTCAGCTTCTGTGTGCCGCCGGCGAGGGCAAGGAGGGCGTTCGCGCTTTCGACGACGGCGTCATGGTCGTTCAGTCCCATGGCTCTGGAGAGCTTGAGCTGGGCGAAGATGGCTTCCGAACGCCCGCTGGCGGCGTTGCGGGAAAGCTGGGCAGGGCTGAGAAAGCTTTCCGTAGAGGCAGAACGCGGTTCCTGCTGGGCGGCTCCAAGAGGCGCACAGCCGGCGTGGAGAAGCATGAAGGCCAGCGCAGGCACAGAAAGAAGACGCCCGGCTCTGGCGAGCGGCGCGTTGACGCTGTAATAAGGCTTGCGGTTCTGCATGGTCATCCTTGCGGGAAGAACTACTGATTTATCCAGTCTTCGGAGAAGTCGCCTATCTCGCGGCCGAGGTGTTCCTTGAGCTTTTCGAGCAGGCGCGCTTCGAGCTGGCGTATGCGTTCTCGCGTGACGTTGTAGCGTTCACCTATCTCGCGGAGCGTGGCAGGCTCGTCGGTGAGCAGGCGGTTCTCGAGTATATAGATCTCTTTTTCAGAAAGCGCAGGCAGGAGCCCCTCGATGCTGTCGCGCACGAGCCGGGAGATCTCGGAGCCTGCGATGTCGTCTTCGATGCCGGGGCCGAGGGCGGGCAGGAAGTCCATGCGCGAGGCGCTGCCGTTCTCATCGCTCACAGGCACGTCGAGGGAAACGTCGCCGGCGTCGAGCCTCTGCTGCATCTCGATGACCTGATCCTGCGTGACGCCGAGGCGCTGGGAAAGCAGGGCGGAATCGGGGTCGAAGCCCTGCAGGATGAGCTTCTGCCGTTCCCGGTTGAGATTGTAGAAGAGCTTGCGCTGGGCCTGCGTGGTGCCTATCTTGACCATGCGCCAGTTATCCATGATGAATTTCAGGATATAGGCCTTGATCCAGAACGAAGCGTAGTACGAGAACTTGATGCCCTTGTCGGGGTCGAACTTGTTCACGGCGCGCAGAAGGCCCACGTTGCCTTCCTGTATGAGGTCGAGAACGTTCTGCATCCAGCGGCGCTGGAAATCCATGGCGATGCGCACTACGAGGCGCAGATGCGAAGAGATGATGCGGAAGGCGGCCTCGCTGTCGCCATGGTCGCGTACGCGGCGTGCAAGGGCAGTCTCCTCTTCC
>JAZQMJ010000201.1:0-1662 GCA_045543435.1 Mailhella sp. | reverse complement strand
CTGGCCACCCATTGGGCGTTCGCCCGTGCGGTCGCCGGCAGGGCGCTGACCGCCCATGGGGCGGTCGCCCGAGGGACGGGCGGAGTTATTCTGATTCTGCGCCGCAGGAGCAGGTCTGCGAGCGGCGGTAGCGGCACGCTCGGCGGCGGCCTTTTCAGCAGCGGCACGCTCAGCAGCAGCCTTGGCTGCGGCAGCCTTCTCGGCAGCGGCCTTCTCGGGGGCGGCGCGCTCGGCAGCGGCCTTCTCGGCAGCGGCCTTCTCGGCGGCGGCCTTCTCGGCGGCGGCCTTCTCGGCAGCAGCCTTTTCGGCGGCGGCCTTTTCGGCGGCAGCCTTCTCGGCGGCGGCCTTCTCAGCAGCGGCCTTTTCGGCGGCAGCCTTTTCAGCGGCGGCCTTCTCGGCAGCAGCCTTTTCAGCAGCGGCCTTGGCAGCAGCCTTCTCTGCCTTCACACGGGCAGCTTCCTTTTCGGCTGCCTCAATGGCTGCACGCTCGTCCGCGTCCAGCATGACATATGCCTTGGAGTGGTCGGAGCGCTGCTTTTCAGCCTCCGCCCGCTTGATTTCGGCTTCCTTATCCGCATTGGCCTTGACAAAGCCGCTTTCCAGCGCCTTGAGGGACTGCAGCAGGCCCTCTGCATTCTTGCGCGCACGGGACGCCTCTTCTTTCACCTTGGTGGCGTCCGCCAGGAGCTCTCTGGTAGCATCCTTCAGTTTCACTTTCGTCATTCGACGCTTGCACCCCCGCTATGTTTTACGGTATTCGTAGCATTCATCATTTGAGTAACCTGGTTGGCGAAACCTCCCTTGAGGATCGCCATGGCGACGCCGGGCTTGCCGGTCGCCTCGTGGAGCAGCCCTTCCGGGAGCTCCACCAGGAGCGTACCTGCGTTTTCACACACGCCCCTGTATTTATCCCGCGTGGCTTTGGATGCGCCGCTGTCCAGCAGCAGCGCCCCGCAGTTTCCGCCGCGGATGGTCTTCATGCAGCCATCCTCGCCGAACACCGCTTGCCGCGCTCTCACGCACAGGCCCATCAGCCCGCGCAACTTGTTTTCCTGTTGCTGTGTCACGCCTGCGCCTCCGGTTCCGGGGCCGGGAGACTCGCCAGCTCCTGTTGGAGGGCCTGCGCGACCTCTTCGGTCATGCGCACCTCCAGCTGACGCTCCAGCTGCTTTTGTTTGATGGCCCGCGCAAGGCAGCTCTGCTGGCGGCACACATAGGCGCCGCGGCCAGGCTTCTTGCCCACCGGGTCCATCGAGAGGGTTCCATCCGGGGCGCGAACCACGCGGATGAGTTCCCGCTTGGGCTTGCTTTCCCGGCAGCCCACGCACATCCGCAGTGGGATCTTCTTCGGCTTCATCGGGATCGCGCCTCCTTATTACAGGGTGTCGTCCTCGTCCACGGGCAGGTCGATGCCGGTGAAAGCCTCGCCGCCGAAGGTCTCGAAGTTGTCCATCGCGGGCGCTTCTTCCTCGACGATGTCCATGTCAGCCATCTGCTCCATGTACTGGGTCTGGGACTTGATGTCGATCTTCCAGCCGGTCAGCTTGGCCGCCAGGCGGGCATTTTGACCTTCCTTGCCGATGGCCAGGGACAGCTGGTTGTCCGGCACCACCACGATGCAGGAGCGGGCGCCGCTGGCCTCGGTGTACACCGCGCGGACGT
>JAZQMJ010000200.1:0-2391 GCA_045543435.1 Mailhella sp. | reverse complement strand
GGGCGAGACGTAGCGCGAAACCCGGCCGCAGTTGGGCGTAAAGCCGTTCTGGGGGTCTTCGCAGTTGATACGCACCTGCATGGCCCAGTTCTGCGGCTTGGTATTTTCTTCATTGAAGGGGAGTTCGGCTCCGAAGGCGATAGCTATCTGCGCTTCCACAAGGTCGACGCCGTAGCGCGCTTCCGTGATGCCGTGTTCCACCTGAAGGCGGGTATTCACTTCGATCATGTAGGGCGTGCCGTCCTGCGTGACGAGGAATTCCACGGTGGCGAGGGAATGATAGTTGACGGCTTTGACCAGCGTGCGGGCGTATTCCTTGAGCTGTTCGCGGAGCTGTTCGGTCATGCGGGGCCAGGGAGAAGGCGTGATCTCCACCAGCTTCTGATGGTTGCGCTGCACGGTGCAGTCGCGTTCGTCGAAGGCGAAGACGTTGCCGTACTTGTCGGCGATGACCTGGATCTCGATGTGGCGCACGTTCTCGAGGTAGCGTTCCACGAAGAGGCGGGGGTTGCCGAAGGAGGCTTCGGCCAGGGTGGAGGCCTTCACGAAGGCGTCTTCGAGTTCCTGCATGGTGCGGATGACGAAGATGCCGCGGCCACCGCCGCCGCCTTCGGCCTTGAGCATGACGGGCAGGCCGATGTTCTTGATGACTTCGCGGGCGCCTTCGATGTCCACGGCGCCTTCAGAACCGGGCACGACCGGCACGCCGAGGCGCATGGCCAGGTTGCGGGCCTGCACCTTGTTGCCGAGCAGGTTCATGGACTCGCAGGTGGAGCCGATGAAGTTGATGCTGGATTCTTCGCACTTGCGGGGGAAGCTGTCGTCTTCGGAAGCGAAGCCCCAGCCGGGATGGATGCCCACGATGCCGCGAGCCTTGGCCTTGCTGATGATGAGGTCGAGGTCGAGGTAGGCGCTGGGGGTGGGGCCGAGAAGCATGAGCTCCTGAGCGGCGGAAGCGGCAGGGGAAGTCTTGTCCACGTCGGTGGCGGTCATGACGGCCACGGCGCCGAAACGTTCGCGGATGGCGCGGCAGATACGGCGCGCCGGGATGCCGCGGTTGGCTACGAGTATGGCCTTGCCCTTGAGTTCGGCCTGTACCTGTTCCATGGTCTTAGCAGACATCGTTCATTCTCCGAAGAAAGGGGGCTTGCACTGCCTTGGGAGCAGAGAGCCTCCGAGATAGCTTTCCATTCCGAATTCTGTTCTGAGGCGAAGCGCGCCGGAAGGGGTCACGCCGTCGACTGTGCCTTCACAAGGGACTCTTGCCATGGAGTCGTCTTCCGGGCAGGCATCGGCCAGGGAGACGCGGCAGCCGCGGAAGGCGAGATGTTTCTCGGCCAGAGCAGGCCACCATGAGGCGGAGTCAGAAGAATAGGCATAGCAAGAAAAAATGCGCTCGACAAGCCGTTTCCACAGAGGAAAAATCATTTCCGACGTGCTGGATTTGCTTGCTTTTTCACATGTTGTGCAGTTCTGCACAGCTGTTTTTGCGCGTTCTATGACGCCAGCGGAAAAAACAAAGTTATCACGCAGGGTTGAGTCTCCTGGGGCACTTGCGGTGTTCAGGCCTATCCCGGCGATGAGCGCGCCCCGCCTCTCTTCGAGCAGTATCCCGCCCACCTTATGGCACTGGCCGCGGTCGGGCAGTATGCCCGGGGCCATGCTCTCGCCGGGCTGGAGCAGGTCGTTCGGCCACTTGAGCAGGACGGGGAAGCCCTCTCTGTACAGGGCTTCTGACACGAGGCCGCCTATGGCCGGAGCCGCCGCAAAGGTGGGGAAGGGGCCTTCGTTGGGCAGGCGGAGGGCGGCATAGACGTTGCCTTCGGGCGAGGCCCATGCCCGGCGCATCTGGCCGCGCCCGGAACTCTGGGAAAGGCAGAGCACGGAAGCCCATTCCGGGAAAAGCCCGTGCTGGTGAAGCACGTTCGCCACATCGAGGCTTGAGCTCGCCGCTCCCGTCATGTACACTGGCGCGGGCAGTCCCGGAGCCGGGCATTCGAGCCAGCACAGCCCGCTTTCTTCACGCAGAGTCCAGTTAGACTGGTCTAAGTTTGTGAAGGGCAGGAGCGCGGAGGCGGCAAGTTCCTCTGCGGGGAAGGGCGCGGCGATGCTCCCGTTCTTTCCGTCGGGCAGGCCCATGTGGAGCAGACGTATAACAGCAGGATAGTTCATGACAGAATGGTATGTGGTAGGCGGTGCGGTTCGCGACCTGTTGGCAGGGCGCCCGGTGCACGATGTGGACATTTCCTTCGGCGGGGGCGCTGAGTCCTTTCTACAGTGCTTCCCCCAAGCGCGCAATACAGGGAACGGGCTGGACATATGGCTGGTCGGACCTGCGGAGTTCACGGCGCTGGAAGGTCCTGCCGAAGAGGATATGCTCAGCCGCGACCT
>JAZQMJ010000199.1:0-2015 GCA_045543435.1 Mailhella sp. | reverse complement strand
CCTTCTCCTCTCAGCCGCCTTGAAGCCCTCCGCGCCCGCACCTCCCTCCTTCGCCCCTCCCCATTCTCCCCCATTCCCCACACAAACAAAAAGGCCCCTGGAAATCCAGAGGCCTTTTTCGTTGGGAAAGGGGAGGGCGTCCCGCGCCGGCTTATTCGCCCTTTTCGGGGGCGTCGCCTTCGGGGGCGTCGAAGTCTGCGGAGTTAGTTTCGTCGAACTCTGCGTCGGGGTCGAAGGAGGCTTCGTCGGCCTGGGCCGCGCTTTCCTCATCGGTCACATAGGGGTTGAAGTAGCCGAACTTCAGGCCGGGGCAGTACTTCTTCAGGCGCTTGCGGAAGTTCACGAGGCCCACGGAAGGCCCGAACTCGATGCCGTCCATGAGGTCCATGTAGAGCTCAGGGTCGATGTTCAGGTTGCGGAGCTGGATGAAGTTCACGCCGCAGGTGTTGATGATCTCGATGAGGGCTTCTATCTCCTCTTCGCAGTCCGTGATGCCGGGGAAGTACAGCAGGTTCAGCGAAACGAAGACGCCGCGCGAGCTGGCTTCGGTGATGGAGCGGCGCACGTCGGCGAACTCGTAGTTGGTGGGGCGGTAGTAGCGCAGGTACACGTCCGGGCGGGCGGAGTTCAGGCTCACGCGCAGGGAGCTGAGGCCGGCTTCGGCCAGCCTGGCCACGGCGTCGGGCATGGAGGCGTTGGAGTTCAGGTTGATGGTGCCGTGCCCGCCTTCCTCGCGGAAACGCTTCACCACTTCGAGGAGCAGGGGAGCTTCGGTGAGGGGTTCGCCCTCGCAGCCCTGGCCGAAGGAGAAGATGGGGTGTTCCTCGTTGGCCATGTGGTGGCGCATCATTTCGAGGATGTCGTCGGCGCTGGGGCGGAAGGTGAGGCGGTCCTGCGGGGTGGCGCAGATGGTGGAATCCTCGTTCTTGTGCGAGATGCAGCCCACACAGCGGGCGTTGCACACGCGCGAGGTGGGGATGGGCGCCTCGTAGCGGCCGATGGCGAGGTTCTTGGCGGCGGGGCAGCCGTACTTCAGCACGCAGTTCTGCATGACGTGCCCGATGAAGCGGTTCTTCGGGAACTTGGCCATGAGGTCCTTGGCGGCCTTGCTGATCTTCTTCTGCGGGATGCCGGTGAAGATCTGGCGGGGGTCTTCGTCCACTTTCTTGGCGCAGACGTAGAAGCGGTCGCCAATCATGCCGACGGCGGCGTAGGCGAAGAGCGGCAGGGTGGGCGCGCCTTCTTCGGTGGTGTACACGGGGTGGCCCGTGAGCGTGTGCGCAGGCGCGACGAAGGCCGCCACGGCCCAGGCTTCCTCATCGACTATGGTCTCGCCGGTCTCGGGGTCGAGGCCCACGGCGCGGCGGCCGGGCAGGAGGAAGAGTTCGCTCTCGGCGGGCAGGGGCATGAGTTCGTCCGGGCGCGGGAGCGTCCATTCGTGGCCCTTGCGGCAGAGCATCAAGAGGTCGGGATCGTCGTAGATCTGGCCCTGATCGTCGGCCAGGAGCATGCGGGGGCGGGCGTGGGAAGTGGCCATGTGGTTTCCTGATATATCAGAGGGTTAGTCTTTTTCTTCTTCGCCGAGGTAGCGGTTCCAGAGGCGCACGGCCGAACCGGGGGAAACTGCCCACTGCGTGAGCGCCGTGCCGCAGGAGCACACCACGCGCCACACTTCCTGACGCCGCCCTTCGGGCAGGTAGGATTCGAGCTTCTGATCGTGGCCCTGGCAGGAGGAGCAGGGCTGTATCTCGGGGATATAGGCTTCGGACATGGGATGCGCTCCTTTCGCCGCGCAGATGGCCTGCGGGGCGCGGGTATTCTAGCGCGATGGGGGCAAGACTGCAAGAGGCGGGTTTTGTGGGGAAGCCGCCCCTTCCCGAACCCCGGCGTGAGCATGGCCCGGAGCGGCGTGCCCTGCCGGAGAGGAGGTGGGATGCCCCGCACGGGAGCGACTCTCAAAGGAAATTGCCCTTTCGAGAGAGCGGGGAAGGCGAAGGCCGCGCTGGCGGCGGGAG
>JAZQMJ010000198.1:0-2370 GCA_045543435.1 Mailhella sp. | reverse complement strand
AACCATCCCTGTGCTGGCGTTCCATAAGCACATAAGGCTGGAGCTCGGCGGCTTCCGTATCCGTGATGAGAAGGAAGTATTCGCGCGGCTCTTCAGGGGCGGAATTCCTCGCCGTGCGGCAGGTCACGAGCCAGTCCTCCTTCCCGTCGCCGCTCCAGTCCGTTACCGCCGTGAGCTGGAGACGGACCGTATGCGCCTGCATGCGAAGCGTTGCGCTCACCGGGCCAATCGTTACCTTGTCGTACGGCATCAGCATTTCCCGGAACGATCTGGCGCCAGCTTCGTTCAGCTCGGCACTGCAGAAGCGGGGAGAAAGACGATCCAGCAGTCTGAGTCCCGCGTCATCCGGGCCGGACGCTACGAGCGGCGCATACCAGTTGCCGGCCTTATCCACCAGATTCCTCTCCAGCATGGCAGGCTTCATGGCGCGGTACATGGCCACGAAAGCCACATCGTCCTTGGCATCGACCATACGCATCTCCTGAGGGGCGCAGGCCGCAAGCATAGTACAGCAAAGAACAGTCAGCAGTTTCTTCATTTCTTCGTCACTCCGCATCGGGGGCAAAGCTCTGCAAGCTCACAGGCCTCGCAGGCAGGCTTGCGGGCGTCGCACACATCGCGGCCGAACCAGACAAGCCTATGGTTCACATCGCCCCATTCGCTCTGGGGGAATATCTTCATCAGGTCCTGTTCTATCTTCACAGGGTCGGTATTCTTCGTGAGGCCGAGCCGGAAGGAGATGCGCTTCACATGCGTATCGACGGCCAGCCCGTGATTGATGCCGAAGGCTCCCCACAGCACCACGTTGGCTGTCTTGCGGGCCACGCCGGGAATGGTGATGAGCTCTTCGATGGTCTGGGGCACTTCGCCGCCGAAGGCCTCCGTCACGCGGCGGCCCGCGCCGATGATGTTCTTCGCCTTATTATGGTAGAAGCCCGTGGGGCGGATGACGCTCTCCACTTCTTCGAGCGGGGCATGCATCATTTCCGCAGGACCGGGCCAGCGTCGGAACAGCTCGGGCGTTATGGTGTTCACGCGGGCATCGGTACACTGGGCGGCGAGTATGGTCGCTATCATGAGTTCCCACGGGTTCTCATGGGTAAGCATGGTCTCCGGCACAGGATAGCGTTTTTTCAAAAGCTCCAATATGGATGCGGCGCGCTTCGCCTTCTCTGTCTTTCTCATGCATGCCTCTCTTCGCCCTTCCAGCCACGGCTCGAACCGTGCGGGATAACAGGCTTTACCTTCTGGGCTAGTTCTACTCCATTATTCCTGCCCCGGCAAGAAAAGGCCACCCCTGCCCCGGATACGCTTGCCAAGCTCCGCCCCTGCCGTTACAAAAGAAAGAGCGTGTCCCACGCCGCTGTTTCCCGGCGTACATACCCCATACGGAGCCCCTATGATCCATCTTTCCGGTTCTCTCGCCTTCGACCGCATCATGACCTTCCCCGGTCACTTCGAAGACCATATCCTCCCTGAAAAGCTGCACTTCCTGAACGTCTGCTTCCCCATCGACCGCGTCGAGGTCAAGCGCGGCGGCACGGCCGGCAACATCGCCTACACCCTCGCCCTGCTGAACGAGCCCTCCGTCATCTATACTTCGGTGGGCAAGGATTTTGCGGAATACGGCCAGGAACTCACCGCCCTCGGCATCAGCCTCGACGGCGTGAACACTGTGGATGACGATTTCACCGCCTGCGCCTATATCACCAGCGACCAGGCCGGCAACCAGATCACCGGCTTCTCCCCTGCCGCCATGAAAGTCCCCGCCTTCCCCGGCAAGACTCCTGCCGTCAAGGAAGGCGACTGGGCCCTCATCGGCCCCGGCAACATGGACGACATGGTGAACCTCGCCGCCTTCTATCGTGAGAACGGCGTGAAGTACATCTTCGACCCCGGCCAGCAGATCACCAGTATGACCGGCGAACAGCTCGTGGCCGGCTTCACCGGCGCGGCTGTCCTCATCGGCAACGACTACGAGATCGAACTCATCGGCAAGATGACCGGCCTTGACCGCGAAGCCCTGCTCGACCGAGTGGAATACCTCATCGTGACCTACGGCTCCAAGGGTTCCAAGATCCTGCAGAAGGGTGCCAAGCCCTACGATGTGCCCGCCATTCCTGTCGAAACCGTTTCCGACCCCACCGGCGCCGGCGACTCCTACCGCTCCGGCCTGCTCAAGGGCCTGCATGCCGGCATGGGCATCGCCTTCGCCGCCCGCCTCGGCGCCGTGTCCTCCAGCTACTGCGTGGAACAGTACGGCACCCAGCTCCACAAGTTCGACGCCGAGACCTTCCGCGCCCGCTACGAAGCCGCCTTCGGCCCCATGCCTGTGCTGAAGTAAGAGAAGTATGGGGGAGATGATCTCCC
>JAZQMJ010000197.1:0-3137 GCA_045543435.1 Mailhella sp. | reverse complement strand
CGATTTTGCGTGGCATGCCCTGCGAGAGGACGAGCTGGTGGCATGGCTTCCCGAACATCATCCGAACGCTTCGCAGGAGTCTGTTCCCCATTCCCTTTTCCGAACGGAATGCTATATCGACATATTTCCGGGCGAAGACAGCGACAACTCCCGATTTTTCAAGGAGAATCGCCTGCGCCCCAACACCATGTACACCACCGCGGACAGCCATTCCGCCTGCGCCATGGTCGAGGCCGGGCTGGGGATAACACTGAACAACGCCTTGAACAGTCTAGGACGCTCTATGAGGATGAAGGTCGTCCCCCTCAGTCCGCGCCAGAGCGTAGAGATAGGCCTTGCCGTACGCCGTGGGGCTTCCCCGGCTGTCGAGAAATTTGCCGGACGCATCCTCGACAGACTGAGGGAGGCGGCGGAGAAAAAGTGAAGGACGCACGTTCCTGCCCCCCCTCCCCTTCGCAAAAATAATGTATTCCGGACGGAAGCCGCCTTAGTCTCATGGGGGCGGCGGGCCCATGCCTGCCGCGATACTGCCAGGAGGTGCCCATGCCCCGCGTTTCCGTCCTCATGCCCGTGTACGACACTCGCCCCGAACATCTGCGCGAAGCCATAGAAAGCATACTCGCCCAGACCTTCCGCGACTTCGAGTTCCTCATCTTCAACGACGGCTCCACAGACCCGCAGGTCGAGGCCGTGGTGAAGTCCTACGCCGACCCGCGCATCGTCTATGCCTCGAGCAGTCGCAACCTCGGCATTTCCGGCGCGCGCAACCGCCTGCTGGATATGGCGCGCGGCGAATACCTCGCCGTGATGGACCACGACGACGTCTCCCTGCCCGAACGCTTCGCCCGCCAGGCGGCCTTCCTCGACGAGCATCCCGACGTGGGCGTCCTGCACTGCCAGTACGAAGATATGGCAAGCGGCCGCCGCTCGAGCCTCGCCATGGACGACATCGCCATCAAGAAGGCCCTCATGGTGCATTGCGGCAACATGTGCCACCCCGCCTGCATGCTGAGGCGCAGCGTGCTGGAAAAGGCCGGCCTGCGCTACGAGGAGCAGTTCAGCCCCTCGGAAGACCACGCCCTGTTCTGCCGCCTCATCCCGCACACGAAGTTCGCCGCCCTGCCCGAGGTGCTGTTCCGCTACCGCGCGTGGGAGGGCAATACCTCGCACCGCAGGGCCAAGCTCATGGAAGCCGCCTCGAACGCCGTGCTCGCCTTCGCCCGCCGCGACTGCCCGGACATCTGGGCCCTCGCCCAGCCGCATGTCCTGCGCCGCTGGCGTTTCCGGCTCTTCGGGCTCATCGTCCTCACCCGGGAGCAGGCATGGCGCGAAACGCGCTGGAAGCTCTTCGGCCTCATCCCCGTGTGGAGCGTGAAGGAAAGGATTTTACGCATCAAACTTTAGCCGGACGGAAGACGCCCATTCGCAAAAAAAGAGCGCGACTCCAGCCCCCTGCACCGAGGCGATGCAGGAAGTGGAAGCCGCGCTTCTTATATAGAAAGGATGCGCCCGGGCGCTGGCCGGCTAGTTGGCGGCCTTGTTCAGCACGAAGCCCTTGGTGGCGCCGCCGGTGGAGGCGGAAGTGCCGGCGATCTTGGAGAGATAGGTGTCGCCGAGGGTCTCGATGTGGCCGCTCACGTTGTCGAAATAATTCATGTGGGCCTGCTCTTCTTCGATGATGGTGTCGAAGAGCTTGGCGGTGAGGATGTCGCCGTTTTCGGCACATTCCTTGCGGAGCATGTTGTAAACGTAGATGGTGTCGTCTTCAGCGGCGGCGTCGGCGCTGAAGATGGTCTGCACGTCCTGGCCCTTGACCACCTTGGCGGCCAGTTCGCTGGTGGGCTCGCCGCCCAGCTCCTTGATGCGTTCGGCGAACATTTCGCAGTGGCGCATCTCGTCGATGGCGATGAGCTTCATGTTCATGGCGAGTTCGCCGTAGTCCTTGTCGTCCAGGTTGTAGTGCTGGTTCATGTACTGGTGGATGGCGTGCAGTTCCATGCTGCGGGCCTTGTTGAGGGCGGCAACGACAGCGGCCTTGCGTTCTTCACGGGAAAGCATAGGGAGACCTCCTTGATTCCAGCATCAGCTGGGGGGCTGTTTCGGTTGTTTACCAGCACGTTACGACATTTCCTGCGGCAAGTCCATTGGGCAGGGAGAGAAGGAAGAAGAAGCCCTGCGGGCGTGCAGTCGGGCCCCGCGGGCTCTCGGCGTGCTTGCCGACGCGGCGTGCCCTGCCGGAGGGGCGGCTTCCACTCCCCGGCGCGAGAGCTGATGACAAAGGAAATTGCCCTTTCGGGGGAGCGGGCAAGGCAAAGGCCGCGCTGGCGGCGAGCGAAGGTTGAGGGGATTGCATCCCCGGGGAGTGGGGTCGTGGCGCGAAGGCTCTCGGCCTTTTCTCCTTATAATAAGGAAAACGCCAGAGCTTGAGAGTCGGGCCGCGGGCTCGTGGAGTGCTTGCCGGAACGGCGTTGGTGTCGTGACCCGCGGGCTCCCGGAGTGCTTGCCGTAAGTCAGCCTTACTTTTCTAGTGGTGAGTCTTCCAGACGGGGGAAGGCGGGTGCTGCTTGGGGCTAGCCGCCCCACGGAGCACCCCCTTCCAACCCCCGCCGGCAACCCCGCTGGGGCATCCCTACTCGTCGCATCCCGCCCCGTTCGGCTTTCAGGGAAAGCCTCCGTGTCGGGTACCCGGCTCCTCGAGCCGTCCCGCTTTTCGTTGGGACGCGCGGCGCTGACTACACGCGGAGTGCCTAGCGAGGCGTGTCCGGGGGAAGAGCTTCGGGAAGCCACTTCGAACTGCGGAACTGCGCCCTTGAATGGGCATCGGGGCGCGAAGCTCCCGGCCTTCTTGGCGAGAGGGAGGGGAGTCGGGAAAAGCGACGCTCCCGGACGTTTGATAGACAGGAGGCGTTCCGCCCGAAGCTCCCTGACTAGGCAGGCGACCTCTGCCCAACGCTCAATAACTCGCCCCCGCAGTCCGGCGCGGTGTGATGCGTAAGGACTTCTGCGCCTGCAATGCCCCACGCCCGAAGCTCCCCGACGAGGCAGGCGGCCTCTGCCCAACGCTCAATAACTCGCCCCAGCAGTCCGGCGCAGTACGATGCTTTAGGTCGGAGGGCCGCCGAAGGCGTGCCCGACAG
>JAZQMJ010000196.1:0-4848 GCA_045543435.1 Mailhella sp. | reverse complement strand
CCGCAGGGCTTGCGGCTGAAAACGGAAGGGGGGACGCATGAAAGTGCCGGTGAAGCTCCGCTACAGGCTCTGGTTCGAACGCGAGGGCGAGTACGTCCTTGGCGGCGGCGTGGCCGCTCTCCTGCAGAGCATACACGAGCTTGGCTCCCTGAAGAAGGCGGCGGAGAGCCTGGACATCCCGTACCGCGGCGCATGGGGCCGCATTCGCAAGGCCGAAGACGCCCTGGGCCTGCCGCTCATCGAAAGCACCAAGGACAGGCAGAAGGGCGTTACGCTCACGCCCGAAGCCCTGCGCCTGCTCGAAGCCTTCCGCACACTGGATGAACTCTGCCGCGGCGACCTCATCGCCCGGGTGAAGGAACGCGGCTTCGACGAGCTGGACGTTTCCGGCGTCAGCCACTGATTTTTCAGGGATATTTCTCTGCCGTACAGGCCTCCGCTCCGTCGGGGGCTTTTTTTGTCGGCACTGGTTCTCGCAGTGGGATATTTCAATATGTATTTTTAAACATATTGAAAAATTTTATTTTCCCCTTGTGAAAATAAGAAAATGGGTTAATGTGATTGCAATCACGATCGGAACGATCCGGTCCTTTCTGCCGTCATAACACATTTCTCAATAAGCCAGGAGAACCCTATGAAAGCGGAAAATGAGAAGCCTACAGTGGATTCCCAGAAGTCCGAACATTCCCTGAGCCGCCGCAGCTTCCTGCGCGGTTCCATGGCGACCGTGGCCGTCACCGTGCCTGCCGCCATGGCCCTCGGCGCCGCCAAGGACGCTATGGCCGCCCCTAAGGCCGAAGCCCCCAAGGCCGCTCCCGCCCCTGCCAAGCCCGCCGCCAAGTCTCTGCTGGTGGTGCGCAAGAACTGCACCGGCTGCAACAGCTGCGTGTACGCCTGCAGCCTGCACCATGAAGGCCGCGTCCAGCCCTCCATGTCCCGCATCCATGTGCGCCGCGTGAAAGGCATCGTGGACGTGCCCATGATCTGCTGGCACTGCGCCGACGCTCCCTGCGTGGAAGCCTGCCCCACCACTCCCAAGAAGGCCATCTACAAGGACAAGGAAAGCAACGTCATCAAGTTCCATGACGAAAAGCTCTGCCTCGGCATCAAGTGCAACAAGTGCGTCGAAGCCTGTCCTCCCCAGTACCTCCGCATCAACGTGAAGACCGGCCTGCCCCTGTTCTGCGACCTGTGCGGCGGCGATCCCGAATGCGTGAAGGCCTGCAACCGCCAGGCCCGCGAGACCGGCGAAGTCCTGCGCTGCGACCCCCGTGTGGGCGGCGTGCATCGCAGCTACCGCGACGTGACTCCTGATGACGCCGTGGAAGGCCTCATCAGATCCATGTACTACCCCAATGTGGAAGGCGAACGGAGGTAATTCACCATGGCAGCTCCCAAAGGCGGAATTTTCGGTAAGATCCTCGACATCGACCTTACCACCGGCACTCACAAGGTCCGTACCTATGACGAAGCCCTTGCCCGCAAGCTTCTTGGCGGCACCGGCCTCGCCACCTACTATATGTGGAAGGAGATCCCCAAGGGCACTGACCCTATGTCTCCTGAAAACCTCCTGATCTTCGCTTCCGGCCCGCTCTGCGGCACCGAATGCCCCGGCGCTCGCCTGTCCGTGAACTTCAAGAGCCCCATCTCCGGCGGCCTCGGCAACGCCTATGTGGGCGGCGGCTTCTCCAACGCTGTCCGCTGGGCCGGCTACGACATGATCATCATGCGCGGCAAGGCTCCCAAGCTCTCCTACATCTACATCGAAGATGACAAGGTCGAGATCCGCGACGCTTCCGCCATGGCCGGTACCGATACCTTCCAGGCCGAAGAAATGATCAAGGAAGACATCAAGAATCCTGATGCCTACTGCATGGTCATCGGCCCCGCCGGTGAAAACCTCGTGCCCGTCGCCTGCATCATCTCCGAGCGCTTCAAGGCTGCCGGCCGTCTCGGCGGCGGCGCCGTCATGGGCAGCAAGAACCTGAAGGGCGTGGCCATCTACGGCACCGGCTATGTTCCCATGGCCGACGAAAAGGGCTTCCATGCCGCCGCTGGCCGCGCTGTTGAAGAATGCGCCGCCAACGACCGCGCCCCCGGCTTCCGTCAGTTCGGTACCGCCCTCTCCCTCGACCAGAACGGCTGGTACGACACCGACCTCGCTACCCGCAACTACCAGACCGGCTACTATCCTGACGTTGCCGGCCTCGGTTCCGAAGAATCTTCCCGTACCTTCTGGCAGAAGCACACTGCCTGCCCCGGCTGCCAGGTGCACTGCATGAAGCTCGGCGTCCTCCGCGGCACCGAGAAGCACGAAGGCCTCATCGCTGAAGGTCCTGAATACGAATCCGGCGTTATGGAAGGCTCCAACCTCGGCTTCGCTACCCTCGACGAGGCTATGCCCCTCATCGAACTCTGCGACGCCATGGGCCTCGACAACATCGGTGCCGGCAACGCTGTTTCCTTCACCATGGAACTCATCCAGCGCGGCATCCTGAAGCCTGAAGACATCGACGGCATCGACGCCCAGTGGGGCAACTTCGACGCCGCCTACCAGCTCTTCGAAGCCATCGCCCACAAGAAGGGCAAGGCCGGCGCTCTGCTCGGCATGGGCTCCTACGCCATGGCTCAGAAGATCGGCGGCGACGCTCCCAAGTACGCCTGCGTGTCCCGCAAGCAGGGCATCGCCGCTTGGGACCCCCGTACTGCCCGCGCCATGATGACCTCCTACAGCCTCGGCCCCCGCGGCGGCGCCCACACCGACGGCGGTTCCCCCAAGGCCATCGCTGATCGTATCGTCGGTTCTTCCTGCTGCCTCTGCTACTTCGTGCCCGGCACCTGGGGCAAGAAGGCCAACAAGAACCTCATCGACATGCTGAACCCGCTCTGCGGCTGGGACATGACCGAAGCCGAATTCGACATCATCGGCCGCCGTATCGTGACCCTGCAGCGCGCTTACAGCCATCGCGAAGCCGGTGACAACCGCCAGAGCGATATGCCCTTCGAACGCGTGTACGAAGCCATGCCCGAAGGCCCGAAGGCCGGCACCAAGTGGACTCCCGAACAGGTCAAGAAGGTCCAGGACGACTACTATGCCTACTTCGGCTGGGACGACAACGGCGTGCCCACTGCCGAATGCCTCAAGAAGTACGGCCTCGACTTCTGCCTGTAATACATGAGCAGGAGGGGCTTGCCCTTCGCTGAATGAACGAACCGTCCGCCGGTCCGACTAGTCGGGCTGGCGGACGCTTTTTGGTTCATCTGCGTGAAATTTTTCCCTCTCCAAAGGATTGAAGAGAGGGGGGCATCGTCTTATACTGCCGGTGCTTTACTCGGAAAGAGCGAACCTTTAACTTGCCTTTGACTCAAGACTCGGAGGTCAGGCATGGACTGCGATCGCAGAAAATTCTTACAAGTCGTGGCCGGCACTGTCGTGGTCGGCGGCGGGCTTTCCGGCATGGCCGGCCTCGCTTCCGGCAAGGACGACCTGCTCCGTCCGCCAGGCGCTATCACTGAACCCGATTTCCTGGCCCGCTGCCAGCGCTGCATGCGCTGTATAGACGCCTGTGAACCCGCCGCCCTCCAGGTGGCCCATATCACCGACGGCATAGCCAACGTCGGCACCCCCATCCTCGACATCTACAAGTGCATCCAGTGCATGGACTGCATGCGCGTCTGCCCCAGCGGCGCCCTTGCCAAGGTGGCCGAGAAGGAACTGCGCATGGGCGTGGTGGTCATCCACAAGGATGCCTGCCTCACCTATCTCAACAAGCGCCGCTGCAAGGTCTGCGTGGACGCCTGCCGCGAATTCAAGGCCATCAAGCTGGAGAAGCGCCGCTGGCCTGTCGTCGATGCCAAGAAGTGCACCGGCTGCGGCGCCTGCCTCCGTCGCTGTCCTGAAACGGAGAACGGCGCGCTCACTGTGGACACCAGCAAGATCAAGCGTTTCGATCCGCCCAAGGAAAAGGTGCTGGAAAAGCTGGAGAGCCGCACTGAGGTCATCCCCCAGAAGACCTTCAGCGAATGGTTCAGCAAGCGTATGGAAAAGCTCGGCCAGGCTTACGGCCTGAACAAGTAGGGGTGCCGCCATGCTCAGTACTCTGGATATCACTGCCCCCCAGTCCGGCCAGCGTCCCGTCCTCATCGCGGGCGGCGGCGTTTCCGGCATGCAGGCCGCGCTCAGCCTTGCCGCCCTCGGCATCCCTGTCCTCCTCGTGGAGAAGAATGCCCATCTCGGCGGTCAGGTCATGCGCCTGGACAAGGTCTATCCCACCGATCACTGCGCCTTCTGCCCGGCCTGGTCCACGGCGAAGGCCTGCTATGATTCCCCGCTCATCAAGGTCGTGCTCCACGCCGAGCTCACCGGCCTCTCCACCGACGGCGAGCAGACCCTTGCCGAAGTCACCGTGCGCCGCCCGGCCATCGACCCGGCATCCTGCCTCTTCTGCGGAACCTGCGCCGATGCCTGCCCCAAGAAGGCCATACTGCGCCGCGACCCCATCATGACCTGGGACCCGGCCCTGCCGCCTGCCATGCGCATCGACGCCACTCTCTGCGACGAGTGCGGCGCCTGCGCCAAGGCCTGCCCGGTCAGCGCCATCGACCTCAAGGTCCAGCCTGTGTCCGTGTCCGTTCCTGTGGCTGACGTCATCTACGCCACCGGCTTTGCCGAGCCCCAGCCCGGCGAGCCCGAACACGCTCCCGAATTCGGCTCCGGCTCCCATCCCGATATCTGCACGGCCATGGAATTCGAAGCCTGGCACGGCGAGAGCCGCGGTCAGGACGGGCTCGTCACCCGTTCCGACGGCCGCCCCGTGCGAAGTCGGATCGTAGCCATGTCGTTCTGTG
>JAZQMJ010000195.1:0-1798 GCA_045543435.1 Mailhella sp. | reverse complement strand
GCTTGCGCACAGTGCGGGCTTCCTGCGGAGAGGGCAGTGTGATGAGCTCCACGAGGCAGCCGCCGTCGCCCGGTTCACGGATGACGGCAAAGCGCAGGATGTCGTTCTGGCGCACCACCTTGCTGAACTTCTGCTTCTGGCCGCGGCCGTTCTGCCTGCCGCGGGGATGTTCCTCGGCGGGGGCGGCGTGCAGGTCGAAGCGTTCGCAGAGCTCGCGCAGAGCGGAAAGGACTGCCATGGTGCGCGGCGTCTGGAGCATGCAGTGTTCGACTTCGACCACGGAGCGGGAGGCGCGGGAGCGCAGGCCGAGGCGCGTCTTTCCTTCCCGGTCGGCGGCGAAGGCGAATTCCATCTTATTGCGGGTATGCCATTCGGCCGGCGCTTCTTCAGTCCCGACGAAAAGGGCAGGGCGCACAGTGCCTTCAGGAAGGTCCAGCCTGCCGATGCGGCGAAGGGCATCTTCCACGATGCGACTTTTCCATGTGAGCTGGCCGGAATACGGCAGGCTCTGCCACGGACAGCCTCCGCAGACATCGGCATGGGGGCAGGGGGCAGGGCGTTCTTCAGGAGCTTGTGTGAGGACTTCTGCTAGTTCGGCTTCGCCAAGGCGTTTCTTCACGGCCGTGAGCCGTACGTTCACGCGCTGGCCCGGAACGCCGCCCTGTACGAAGATGGTCATGCCTTCATCGGTGCGGCCGACGGTGCGGCCGTCGGGGGAGAAGCCGTGCAGGGAAAGTTCCAGAGTGTCGCCCTTTTCGTATTCCATATCAGTACTCCATGCTGGGATGAGCCATCATAGCCGAGGCCAGCGCGAAAAGCAAAATATGTATGTGAGGCGGCGAACGATCTTCCGGCCTCTCCTTGACTTTCCGGCGATGTTAAGAGACTGTGCAAAATGATTCCAACAGGCGTCAGGCCTGAACGGGCCAACATCAGGAGCAATACCATGGTTGAAGAACTCATCAGCAGTGCCATGCATTCCAGCGCTCAGGGTTTCGTGGGCGTGGGCTGCATTTTCGTGTATTTCGCCGTCATGATCAGCGCCATCATCTATCGCGTGAAGCGCGGCGAACACGTCCATCATTGATCCATTTTTTCAGAACGAAAAACGCCTCTTCCCAATCGGGAGGAGGCGTTTTTTGCGTGTAGAGTTCGTGCGGGGAATATTACTTCTTCTTGATGAAAAGGATGACGAAACTGATAGCGAAGATGATGCTCAGGGTCAGCAGGATAGTCATGGTCATACCTCGGGATGCAAAAACGTTGAAGAAGGGCATTGAGGCTCTATGAGTGCAGGCCTTGCCGTAAAGTTTCAAAAAGAAAACTTTGTGAAATAATCATGTGATTAAAATAACGTAACGTCAAGGGGGTAATGAGAATATTTAAAAAATAGTTCGGTAATGTAACAAGCTGATAATAAAGAATAATATTTGTTTTTGCATATGTGTTTTTGCGACTGAAAAGAAAATTGGGATAGATGTTTGAAATGTTTTATATCTGGAAATCTTTATATTATACTGGGTTGGATTGCATTTTAGAGCAAAAAGAAAGGGGAGGCCGGAGCCTCCCCTTTGTCATTGTTCTATGTGACTGAACTTACTTGCTCTTGCAGATGCGGGACTGGCGATAGTAGTGCGTATGCAGGAGTTCGTGGGCCTTGTGGCTGTTGGGTTCGCCGAGGAAGTCGCGGTACAGGGCCTTGACCTCTTCGTTCTCGTGGCTTCTGCGGATGGGCAGGCCGGCATCGTCGCGATACAGGGCTTCAGCGCGCAGGCGGGGAGTTTCGGCATCCATGTTG
>JAZQMJ010000194.1:0-14922 GCA_045543435.1 Mailhella sp. | reverse complement strand
CTCCCTTCCAAAACTTTTTATTTACAGCTCCCGCGTCGTTCCCTCCGGCGCGGGGGTCTCTTTTACTTGGAGCTATCCGCGCCATGCGTTGACGCATCGGCTCTGCGGATGCTATCTGAGGGGAAATATTTTGCTTTTGCGTGAGATGTGCGCAGAAGCTGTGAGGTAGCTCATGCAGCAGAAAGAACTCGTGGAATACATCGCCAAGTCTCTCGTGGACAGCCCCGACCAGGTGGAAGTGCGCGAATCCGAAGGCGAACAGGGCGCGGTGCTCGAACTCTCCGTTTCCCATGAAGATCTGGGCAAGATCATCGGCAAGCAGGGCCGTACCGCCCGTGCCATCCGCACCCTCCTTGGCGCCGTCTCCGCCAAGACCAAGAAGCGCGTCGTGCTGGAAATCATAGAATAATGGCCGCCTCCTCTCTCGTCGTTCTCGGCAAGCTCATGAAGCCGCACGGCATCAAGGGCGCTATCCGCGTGGAATACTACGCGGAATCTCCTGAGCTGCTCGAAAAGCCCCTCATGCTCCGTGCCGGCCGCTTCGCCCCCCGCCCCGTGCGCATCCGCGAATGGTCCCTCTGGAAAGACCAGCTCATCCTCACCATCGAAGGCGTGAACGACCGCACGCAGGCTGAACAGATGCGCGGCCAGGAACTGCTCATCGACGCCTCCCACCTTCCCGAAGCGGAGGATGACGAACCCTATCTCCGCGACCTCCTCGGCCTCACTGTGAAGCTGGAGGACGGCGAAGTCATCGGCGAACTCGAAGACATCGACTTCCCCGCCGGTCAGGAGATGTGGGTCATCCGCGCCCCTGAATCCGAAGGCGGCTGCGAGATACTGCTCCCCGCCGTGCCCGAATTCGTGCTCGACATCGACCTCGACGCCGAGGTGGTGACCATCGCCCCGCCCGAAGGTCTGCTCGATCTCTATCGCGGCAGCTCTGCCGAAGCCCCTGACGACGGCGCAGACGATGCCGCCGACGCCGAACTCGAAGCGCAGGAAAAGGCGCAGGCCAAGCCCCGCACCGATGCTCCCGCCAAGTCCGGCAGGAAGCCCCGCAAGCCCAAGGCACAGTGATGCATTACAACCTCGTCACGCTCTTCCCCGAGTGGTTCGACTCGCCCCTTTCCAGCAGTCTCATGGAAAAGGCGCGCGAAGCCGGCATCGTGAGCTTCTCCTTTGCCAACCCGCGCGACAAGTCCACCGACCGCCATCACCATGTGGACGACCGCCCCTACGGCGGCGGCCCCGGCATGGTGCTCATGCTCGAACCCATGGTGCACACCCTGCGCGAGCTCCCTCCCTGCAACGGCAGGAAGGGCCGCATGATCGCGCTCACGCCCGTAGGCCGCCCCTTCACGCAGGAACTGGCCCGCGAACTCGCCAAGGAAGAAGAACTTACCCTCATCTGCGGCCGCTACGAAGGCTTCGACGCCCGCCTCTTCGACCTGCTCCCTGTGGAGCCCGTCTGCGTGGGCGAAGCCATCCTGAACGGCGGCGAGGCCGCGGCCCTTGCCATCATCGAAGCCACGGCCCGCCTGCAGACCGGCTTCATGGGCAAGGACGAATCCGGCGACGAGGAAAGCTTCAGCAACGGCCTGCTGGAATACCCGCAGTTCACGCGCCCCGTGGACTTCGAAGGCCTGCGCGTGCCTGAGGTGCTCCAGAACGGCAACCATGCCCATATCGAAGAGTGGAGGCGCGTACAGTCGCTCCTCGCCACGGCGAAGCACCGCCCCGACCTGCTCGACCATGCCGTGCTCACGCACAAGGACAGGCAGATACTGCGTGCCCAGCCCCGTTTCCGCCCGGGAAAAAACCTTTCCATCGCACTTTTGCACCATCCTGTGCGATTAAAAGATCGAAAAACGGGCACAACCTCTTTGACAAACCTTGACATTCACGATATATCTCGCATTTCCCGCACCTATGGAATCAGTGGGGTCTTCGCGGTCACGCCGCTGAAAGATCAGCTCAGACTCTTGGCAACACTGCTCTCCCATTGGACGGAAGGGCCGGGGCTGTCGTTCAATCCCGACAGAGCCGAAGCCCTTCGACTGGTCAGACCTGCAGAGTCTCTGGAAAGCGCGATCGAGACGTTGACAACCGATCGCGGCCTGCCGCCCTTCGTGGTCGGCACCAGTGCCCAGCCTGTCCTAGATAAAAAACACCGGGAACGCCGGCCGGCTACGACCTTCGATGAAGTGAGGCGCCAGCTTGCGGACAGGCCCGTGCTTCTCCTTCTGGGGACCGGGCATGGCATCGCGCCTGAGGTGTTGGAGCGATGCGACGCCATACTGCCGCCTCTGCGGTGGATGGACGAATACAATCACCTCCCCGTACGCGCCGCCGCGGCCATCCTGCTGGACAGGCTCCTCGGCGACAGGGGATAAACACCATTTCCTCAAGGAGAGTCCCAATGGATATCATCAAGCAGATCGAACGCGAACACATGCGCATGGACATCCCCGCCTTCAAGCCCGGCGACGCCGTGAAGGTCTACCTCCGCATCGTCGAAGGTGAAAAGGAACGTATCCAGATGTTCCAGGGCAACGTGATCCGCATGCAGCGCGGCACCACCGGCGCTACCTTCACCGTTCGCAAGATTTCCGACGGTGTGGGCGTTGAACGTATCCTTCCCATGCACTCCCCCTTCATCGACCACATCGAAGTGGTGACCGAAGGCCGCGTGCGTCGTTCTCGCCTCTACTACCTGCGTGAGCTGCGCGGCAAGGCTGCCCGCATCAAGCCCCGCAACCGCTACTAAGATTCCGGCCCGGCTCTGCCCGGGCCTGTTTCCGAGTGCCGACGATCCCCTTCCGGTCCTTCCGGCAGGGGATCTTTTCTTTATCAGCCTCCCAACAGCAGGCAGGATATGGCTCGCACTAAGAAAAAAAGCGTCATTGAGCAGGGTCTCCTCTTCTCCGCCCCTCTCACGCAGGAAGCCCTCGTGGCCGGCGCCGACGAAGCCGGGCGCGGCTGTCTGGCCGGCCCTGTGGTCGCGGCCGCCGTCATCTTCCCCGAAGGCTTCGACCTCATGGGCCTGGACGACTCCAAGGTACTCAAGGCCGACGAGCGCGACCGCCTCGCCGCCGAGATACGCCAGCTCTCCACCGGCTGGGGCATAGGCCTCGCCTGGATGGACGAGATAGCGCGCATCAATATCCTGCAGGCCTCGCTCATGGCCATGACCCGCGCCGTGGCGGCCATGCGCGTACGCATGAAGGCCGAAGGCCTCGTGCCTGCCCGCCTTCTGGTGGACGGCAACCACATCATCCCGCCCATGTATTTCCGCAAGTTCGGCATGCCTGCCCCCGAACAGGAAGCCGTGGTGGACGGCGACGCCCTCGTGCCCGCCATCTCCGCCGCCTCCATCCTTGCCAAGACCTTCCGCGACGATCTCATGGTGAAGCTCGACGCCCGCTGGCCCGAATACGGCTTTGCCAAGCACAAGGGCTACGGCACCAAGGAGCACCGTGAGGCTCTGGCCAAGTTCGGCCCCTGCCCCCTGCATCGCCTCGATTTCCACGGCGTCCTGCCTCCCAAGAAGCAGGAACAGGGCTGGCTGTGCTGAGCTTCCTGCGCCGCCTCGCCGGAGGGAAGGAAGAGCCTTCCGCCCCTCGGCAGGACTCCCGACCCCAGACGGCCAAAGCCCGCACGGGAGCCGAGGGAGAAGAAGCGGCCGCCGCCCATCTCCGCCGCCTCGGCTGGACGATACTCGACCGCAACTGGCGTTCCCGCCACCTCGAGCTGGACATCGTGGCCGAAGAGAGGGACACTGTCGTCTTCGTAGAAGTGAAGACCCGCGCCGAAGGCGGCCTCCAGTCGCCCTTCGAAGCCCTCACCCCCACGAAGAAGGAACGCCTCTGCCGCGCCGCACAGGCATGGCTCGAAGCCCACGAAGCATGGAGCAGGCCCTGCCGCTTCGACCTCGTCTGCGTCACGTCCCGCGCCGGGACATACCAAACGGAGCTGATACGCAATGTCATCGAATATGGAGAACAGGGATCCCGGAACGCTCTGGGTGGTCGGAACTCCTCTTGGCAACCCTGGTGACCTCTCGCCCCGCGCCCGCCAGTGCCTCGAAGAGGCCGACGTGGTGCTCGCCGAAGACACCAAGCGCGAAGCCCTCGCCTGCTCCCGCTGGGGCGTGCAGGTGAAGCGTTTCGTGAGCTATCACGACCACAACGAGAAGGAGAAGGCCGAGTCCGTGCTCGAAGCCCTGCGCGAAGGCAAGAACATCGCGCTCATCTCCGATGCCGGCATGCCCGTCATGGCCGACCCCGGCTATGTGGTCATCCGCGCGTGCCGCGAGGCCGGCCTGCCCGTTTCCGTCATCCCCGGCCCCTGCGCGCCTGTCACGGCCCTTGCCGGCAGCGGCATCCCTCCCCAGCCCTTCGTCTTTTTCGGCTTCCTGCCGCGCAAGCGTTCCGACCAGGAAGCCACCCTCGCCCCCTTCGCGGCCATCCCTGCCACGCTGGTCTTCTTCGAACGCAAGGACCGCCTGCAGGAGACCCTCGAAAACGCCTTCGCCCTGCTCGGCCCGCGCGAAGTCTGCGTGGCCCGCGAGCTCACCAAGACGCATGAGGAATATCTGCGCTTCCGCCTCGAAGCCATCCCGGACCTCAGCGCCCTGCTCGGCGAAGTCACCGTGGTCGTGGGCCCGCCCGAAGGCAATGCCCGCACCAGCCGCGAGGAAGTGCTCGCCGTCATCGCCGAAGAACAGCCGCTCGGCGGCGCGCCCCGCGCCGTGGCCCGCCGCGTGCAGGCCCGCGTGAGAGGATGGACGACCGGCGAAGTGTACGCTATCCTTCCGAGAGTGAAGTGATTTTTGGGGAGGGGAAGGAACTTTTGTGCAGAAAAGCTTCCTTCCCCTCCCCAAGCCCCACCCCATCTTCCAAAGACTTTTATTTATTGGAGCTGAACATGGCCGACACGCCGCGCATCGAGAACCGCAAAGCACGTCAGTATTATGAATTCCTTGAGTTTTTCGAGGCTGGCATCGTGCTCACCGGCCCTGAGGTGAAGAGCATTCGCGCCGGCCAGGTCAGCTTCGGCGACAGCTTCGTGGAATGTCGCGACGGAGAAGCCTTCGTCGTAGGCATGCGCATAGCCCCCTACGAACGCGGCGGCTATGTCCTTCAGGAGCCCGACCGCGAAAAGAAGCTCCTGCTCCACAGCCGCGAGATACACATGCTCGCCACCCGCATCGAGCAGAAGGGCCTCACCGTCGTTCCCGTGAAGATCTACTTCAAGCAGGGCAAGGTGAAGGTCGAGATAGCCCTCGCCCGAGGCCGCAAGCTCCACGACCAGCGCGAGGAACTCAAGCGCCGCGCCGAAGCCCGCGACGTGGAACGCGAGCTGGCAAGGTAGCCGACTGAAAAAGTCTGGGATTTGCCCCTTTACGAAGCGGGGATTAATGCTTATTTAACGTTCGTCCCGCGATGCACCGCAAGGCATGGCGGGAAATGGTCTTCTGATTCTGTCAGATCGGCCCTCCCAACGGGGGCGCAATGGTTTCGACGGGGATGCTGGAAGCCATGGTTGCAGGTCGAGGCGCCGCTGGCCTCGTTAAAAGCGGCATCAAAGTAATTGCCAACAACGATTACGACTACGCCTGCGCTGCCTAAGCAGTAGGGCACCTTGACGACCTCGGTCGTCACGCCGGAGCGGCTGAAGCCTGATACGCCGCCGAGGTGTCAAACCCATTGGGCTGGTTCGCATCTTTTCCCTCCGGGATGCGGGCGAGGAGCTTACGGAAGGATAACTGACGGAAGCCCGTCTGCGGGCATCTCCCGAGGCGAAAACTCGTACGCAGACTAAACCTGTAGAGGCCTTGCGTGGACCTTTCTCGGACGGGAGTTCGACTCTCCCCGCCTCCACCAAAAGTCGATGAGAAAAGCCTGATAGTCATTTGTAAATGATTGTCAGGCTTTTCTTTTTTAAAGTTTTCCCTCTTTTTCAAGCGAAGAAAATAATTCTGAGAGAGTTATTCCCATTGCATCGCAGAAGGTAAGAAGAATGAATACTGAAGGTTTTCTGTCACCACGCAGAACTTCACGGATATAGACTGACGATATACCAGTTAACTTGCCGAGTTGGCGTTTGGAGAGGTTAAGCTCCGAACGCCTTTTTTCTAGCTGTTTGGCAATGTTCTGATAAATAACAACTTCTTCTTTCATTTTGTCAAGATATCGCATTTTTTCTTGACAAGGGAATTGTCACATCTATTATCAGGGTAATAGTTGTTACCCTATATCGGGGTTCAGAAGGTGTTTTCGGGAATGCCATGAACGGCATCGGCAACAACGGCAGAGGACGTTATAACAAAAGCTAGGCAACTCGCCGAGGTTGGGCTGAAACTTACAAGAATTGTTCAGAATTGGCAGAGGAAGCAAAGGTGACAATACGATTTGTCGCCTTTCAAAGTGTTGAATGGAATAACGAACATTTTATAGGAGACGGTTATGGCTTTTGGCAAAAAAATGTTACCCGCTGCTCTAACGCTCTTACTGATGAGTTTCACAAGTTACGACGCCTGGGGGAGGACGTCAGTAATTGAACTTGAGGATGATGAAATTTGTCATCTTGCAAAATATACATTAGAAAAATCTATAAAAACAATAGATACCGACTATAATAAGTTCAAAAATACTCAATTAGAGAAGTGTAAAAATAAACGAAACACGAGAAAAGTAGAAGTTAATCTAAGAAGAATAGAATCGGCTATTAATGATAAAAAGAGTAGATTTAATGACTGGCTTATGGGTGTAAATAAATGCATTGATGGGGATAGTTCTGAATGTTCACATTGGGCAAACACATGTAGGCAGGAGCATGCAGTTAGCCGTTCCATCGGCATGGGAGGCTTTAGCCCTTTGCTTGTGATAGAAAAGGCTTCTTTTGATTTAAATACTGGAAGAGTTCTATATCAAGATTCTCCACAAATAGCAGACATAGAGATTGTTATGGAAACCTTTGAAGCCGCTGAGAAGGAAAAACAACTGGCGGAAGAAAAGCGTGCCCGTGAAAAGGAAGCACGCAAGATAGCACGGGAACGCCAGCAGGCTGAAAAGGATTTCCTTGCCGCCCAGAAGAATCTTGAAGAACAGAAGATACAGGACGCAAAAAACGAAAAACTTCGTGCCGAGGCTGAAGAACTCAACAAGTTGAGGGCACAGGCGCAGGCAGAAAAAGCGGAATTGGAAAAACTGGAAGCCGCACGGGCAGAACTTGCGGCACTGAAGCAAGAACTGGAAGCCGCTAAAATCAAAGCCGCAGTTGAAGCCCAAAACAGAGAAAAGGCTGAGGAACTCAATAGGCTGAAGACGCAGGCAATGGCTGAACAAGCCGAACTGGAACGCCTTGAAGCCCAAAAAGCCGAACTTTCTTTGCTTAAGCAACAAAGTGAGGCTTCTCAAATAATGGCAAAGGTTGAAGCCGAAAATAAAGCCGAAAGCGATGCCCTTTTAAAGCAAAAAGAACATTTGATTTCTATTGAAAATCAGAAACAAGCGAAAGCACGAGCCGAACAAGAGCAAAAGGAACTGATTGACGGAGCCTTCCTTGTTCTGGAAACTTATGCTGCCGAAGTTGCCACCGTGCATAACCAGTTTAAGCAACAATTGGAACTCGGAACGCCTGACCAGAAGAGGCAGGCAACAAAAGTTCTTTCTTATACTAGCAAGGCTCTTGGACTGTTGAATGAAACTTTAGATATTTGTAACAAGGGTAAGGCAACGGGCAACATGAGCGAATGTAGTGCGGCTTGTCAGGAAAAAGTGACAAAGGCAGAATATATTATGCTTGAACTTGAACAAAAAATTGATACATTCTAACAAGCAAAAGAAAGACCTGCTTTTTGAGTAGGTCTTTCTTTTACCTCGTGAATCTTTTTCTTCTGCTAGACAACGCACCGACCAATCGTTAGAACCCTTCTAGGGCAAATCCTATCCCTCAGGGGAGGTGATGCCTGTGGAGCAGTTCTTACTAGATGTGGCGACTCAAGTTGTCGCCGGTATTCTAGTCGTTCTCATTGTTCGGCGTTGGCTGGATTAAATGAGTTTGCCCCTCAGAGAGTGGGTCTCTAAGGGGCACTAAAAACGGCGATACGCCAAACCGTATCTGAGGGACTTGCCCTAGGGGTGGGAGTGTTGGTAGCACTCCTGCCCTGTCAATTAAATAGTCCCTCTACCCTTTTTTGACAAGGAAAATCTTCCAAGCTCACTCTCCCCGCCTCCACCAAAAGTCGATGAGAAAAGCCTGATAGATACTCGTAAGTATCTATCAGGCTTTCTTTTTTACTACTGTTTTTTTGCAGGTGAACACCTATAAATATCAAGCCCTTGCTAGAAAATAAAATCAACGCTTTGAAGGCATCGCAAGCAAGTGATATCTCTTTTGAGAGAGATATTTTTTCAGACTGATTTTATTATTCTTATTTAAAAAATCCCAGTACGGACAGGACAAAAAAAACAGCCAAACAGCAGAACAAGGCACACTGCTAATTTGACGATACAGGCAAACATATGCAGAGACCACGCCATTACCGAGGCGTTCCTCGTAGTAACGCCCGTGAGGAAGCAAAGACCAGCGAACCCCACCATAATGACAGCAGTCCAAAATATATACGGAAACACGCCTGCCCTCCCCTTTCATAGAAGTGAGAAGTGACTGAAAAATATACTCAAAAAATAACGCAGTTCCGATTCAGGTTCAAGCCAAACGATATCGGACGAAGACAGCGAGGTTACGGAAAAAGACGCGGCAAGGCAGAATAAACGCCAAAGCTCCACGATATCTGCCCAGCGAGGGGAACGCTTCTGCTCTGCCAGAACATATTTCCTCTTCTTTTTTACTCAAAAAACTCCTGATATGCCCCTCCCCCCTCCTTTCGTCTCTAGTTTTTTTCCAGCAAAACGTGTATATTATCACAAACACCGCACCTAACGGCTATTCCTGCCATAAAGGAGAACCTCATGAAAAAACTGCTGGTTTCCGCCATCCTGTGCATTATGAGCATTACGGCAGTCTATGAAGCCGCCCATGCTCTGAACCCCCACACTGTCATGAGGGAAGCCAAAAGCGGCTTGGCAACCTCGCAATTCCTCCTCGGCCTTCTTTATACCACCGGTGCTGAGTCGGAAGTCATCGAAGTCGACCCTCACAAGGCGCGCGAATGGTATGAAAAAGCCGCTCTTCAAGGGCATCTGGTTGCCCAGCTGTCCTTAGCCGCGATTTATGAGCAGGGAGATAATGTTGAACGTGACCTCGAAAAAGCCTCGATGTGGTACGAAAAGGCCGCCATCCAGGGGGCTGCTCTCGCTCAGCTCCGCTTGGGTGAATTCTATGAAAAGGGGCTGGGAGTAAAGCAGGACCAGGAAAAAGCCCTCGCATGGTACGAAAAGGCGGCGGCACAAAATTATTCTGACGCCAAAGTTCGACTGGAAAATCTGAAAAAGAAGATGACCGCCTCCCAAAAGACTCAGACTGAAGCCGCCCAGCCCGCTGAAGCGGCAAAGCCCTGAACATCCCCCCCCTGTACAAGTGAAAAGAAAGCCTGACTGTCGCACAACAGTCAGGCTTTCTTTTTACTTTTTCAGCAGTGCTTACGCGCCGGCCTTGTTCTTGGCGAAGGCTTCGAAGGCGTCGAGGGATTCGAAGCCGTAGGCCTTGGCCGTAGCTTCGGCCACCAGGAGGGCGAGATTGCCGCCCTGCTCGTAGAGTTCGGCCACATGATGGGCGTAGGCATGGAGGGTATCGAGGGAATAGGTCTTGAGCTCGCCTTCGAGATAGGTCTCGAAGGAAGTCACATACGGGGTATCATGCTCCTTGCGGAGAGGACGGCCGTTCGCGCGCATGTAGGGGTAGGCCTTGTCCACTTCTTCTTCCATGGCCACCTGCACCTGAACGAGCTGGCCGATGAGCTGGAGCTGTTCCGCGCTGAGTTCAGGAAGGCTGGAGCGGATCTGCTCGAATTCGGCGGGATGGGTGCTTTCCATCATCCACGCGTACTTTTCCATGGGCAGGTTGCGTTCCATGGCCGCGGCTTCCACGAGGTCCACCAGGTAGGAGGCGAGCATATCGTCGCTCCAGCCGGCGAACTGGCAGACGCGCATCTTCTTGAAGAAGGCTTCGTCGTTCTGGCAGCTGGCCTTGCCGCCGTTATTGTTCACGGCGGAGAACATATCCCATTCGTATTTGCATACGGAGTCGATGAGTTGCGGTCTATCCATAAAGGTATCCTCTTGTTTTATAAGCTGTGGGGCGCATCATAGCCCGTTTTTCCCAACTCTGCCACTATGCGCATCGGCATAGGCAGACGGACGGCAGGCGCATTGCGCCAGCCCCTTCGCCAGAAGACGACGGGGCTGGCGTTCACGCGAGCTTCGAACCTCAGGCCTGAGCGGCGGCTTCCAGCTGACGGCGGCCCTGAGCGGCATCGGCCTCAAGTTCCGCACGGCGGGAAGGAGATATGCTGAGGGCCGTACCCAGAGCATCGAGGTAGCTGCGTTCCATGAAATGGTCGATATCGATGACCACGCAGGACAGGCGATAGATGTCCTCGCCCTGTTCGGCATGCTGTACGTCGGCGGCGATGCGGCGCGGGTCCAGCATTTCAGTCTCAAGGGCGTTGATATGCGCGCTCACGTCCTGCCCCTGGAGCATGTTCTGCAGTATGGTGTCGATGCGCTGGCGCTCAAGGGCGTCCACATTGCCGTCGGCACGGGCGGCGAAGATCATGGCGCGCATCACGAGCATGGCCGTGGGGTCGAGCTGCATGACCATGGGAGTCTGGCTCTGCCACGGGCTGGGCTGAGGAGCGCCCCAGCCGCCGGAAGATGCAGGGGCTTCGGCCTGCTGGGTACGGCTCTGGGACCACTTCTGATAGAAATTCCAAGCCACAGCGCCTATGCCCACAAGGGCGGCATTCTTCATGGCATCACTGGAAGCAGTCTTTCCCAGGAGAGCGCCGAGCACACCGGCGCCGAGCAGGCCGCCCACACCGCCGGGAGTCTTGCTGCTCACGGAAGAAGTCGCTTTGCGGGCTTCACGGGTAAGGGTCTGCAGGGCGCCGCCAAGGGCTTCGCTTTTCAGGATATCGAGTATGGACATGGAAACCTCCATTCGTCGTCGTTATGATTTGATTTAAAAGTACCATGCAGGCCACCGGGCCGGCAAGTAGCTGAAAGAAATCGTAAGCTTTTTTAATTCCTACTTTAGCTATAGATATATGTAAAAAAGTATGATATCTCTGGGACAACCAGACCCAGAAGGAGCGACTCTATGAAGTTTTTTACGAAAAGCCGCTATGCCCTTCGAGTGATGATAGAACTCGCACGGCACTCGCAGAACCAGTGCATCCCCCTGAAATATATTGCTGAAAAGCAGAATATCAGCCTTAAATATCTGGAGCAGATCATCGTGCCCCTTTCCAGGGCTGGCCTTGTACGAAGCGAACGCGGAAGCCAGGGCGGCTACAGGCTGGCGCTTGAGCCCTCAAAGTGTACTGCCGGCCAGGTGCTTCGCGCCATCGAAGGCAGTCTGGCCCCCGTGGAATGCCTCGACCCCGCCGGCAAGACCTGCACGTTCCGGGAACGCTGTCCTTCTGTGGAGTTCTGGCGCGGGATGGGAGAATGCATCGACGGCTATGCCGACAGCGTTACCCTTCAGGACCTTGCCGGGAACTGCCCCGAATGCACCTTTGAACCGCAAGAGTGATACGCACTTCCACGATAGAAGAGAGTTCGATCCATGGATGAAAGACTTTATGCGCTCATCAAGGAGCTCATGCCGAGCATCGACAGCCTTGCCGGAGAAGGGAAGCCTGTCTGCATCGCCCTTGCCGGACCGGATCTGGCCCTGTGCGCCCTGCTCCGCCAGCCCGGCGCCCGAGTGCATATCGAACATATGGCCATAGGCAAAGCCTATACCTGCGCCCGCATGGGCTGTTCCACCGAGGCCCTGCATCAGCGGCTCATCCGCGAACAGCGCACCATAGCCGACTTCATGGACCCCGGCATGACGGCCATGCAGGGCGGCCTCCCCCTTCTGGACGATAAAGGCGGCATACTCCTCGGCATCGGCGTGAGCGGACGCCTGCCTGGAGAAGACGAAGAAATAGCCGTGAAGATACGGGATTTCCTCTCCCGCTGACCCTTCATCGTAGAACTTTCAGCAAGGGAATGCCGAAAGTTCCGGCCCTCCTTTTATCCATACGGCCTGCAAGCTGGCCGCTATTTTCGAGGTCCCTATGGCCGAAAACGGTCTTTCCCTCGCCCGACGCTTTTTTCAGGCCTCCCTGCCTGCGCTGAACGAACATATCCCCGATATCATGGTCCGCTCTGCCGCAGGCCTGGTCGGCGAAGGTTCCGAATGCCTCGGCGAGGACGACCATATCTCCCGCGACCACGACTGGGGCGCGGCCTTCTGCCTCTGGGTGCCGGACGAGCTCCTCGCTTCGGAACGCGAACGCATCGAAAGCGCCTTCGCCCTGCTCCCCGACTCCTTCGAAGGGCATCCCGTACGCATGATGCCGGAAGCCCGCATGGGACGCGTCGGCCCCCTGCCCCTGCGCGGCTTCTACCGCCGCTTCCTCGGGCTGGACCGCGCGCCCGCCTCCCTGCAGGAATGGCGCGCCATACCGGAATACCATCTCTGCACCTGCACCAACGGCGCCGTCTTCATGGACAGCGGCGGCGAATTCTCGGCCATACGGGAAGAACTTCTCCGCTACTACCCCGAAGACATACGCCGCAAGAAGATAGCCGCCCGCTGCATGACCATGGCGCAGGCCGGGCAGTACAATCTTGCCCGCGCCCTCCAGCGCGGCGAGACAGTGACTGCCATGCTGGCCGCCGCCCGCTTCGCGGAAGCCGCGCTGTCCATGACCTTCCTGCTGAACAGGCGTTTCATGCCCTTCTACAAATGGGCACCGCGCCTCGCCCAGAAACTGCCCATACTGGGAACGGCCACGGCGAACATCCTGAAAAAACTGGCGCATACCTCGTGGGACGACCCGAATCAGGCCGTTCCCGCCGTGGACGCCATAGAATCCCTGTGTTCTGCCGTCGCCGAAGAACTTCGCAGGCAGGGCCTTGCCTCGGAACCGGGGAGCTGGCTCTGGCCTCTCGGCCCTTCCGTACAGCGCGGGGTGAAAGACCCCGATATCCGCAGACTCAACGTAATGGAGGACTGACCCCCATGGAAAACCTTACCGCTATCGAACAGGCCCGCCAGCTTTTCGCCCGCTCCTGGGCCGCCTATTCTCAGGGCGAACTCAAGGAAGCCGAAGAATTCACCCTGCAGGCCAAAGCCATCTGGGAACAGGAAATGGGCCCCGAATCCCTGCCGGTTTCCACCTGCATGAACAACCTCGGCCGCATCTGTGAAGAGACCGACCGCGCCGAAGAAGGCATAGAATGGCACCGCAAGGCCCTGGCCCTGCGCAAGAAACTGCTGGGCGACCACCCGGAAACGGCCTTCTGCTACGGCAATCTCGGCACAGCCCTTGCCGCGAACGGCCAGTTCGAGGAAGCCATCGACGTTCTTTCCGACGCCATCAATCTCTTTGAAAAGTGCGGCAATACCAACGGCCACGACGTTGAGGGCTACAAGAGGAATCTCGCCGTCTGTGTGGACGCGCTGAGCAAACCCAAGACTTGCTGCGCCTGCCGCTAGTCTCGTCCAGCATCTGCAATAAAAGAGCCGCCCCTCATGTCGAAGGGCGGCTTTTTTCATCATTTATTCAAGTACCGAGAAAGGTGTTCCAAGGCCTGCGCCACGATGGCCTCAGGCGTTCTCGCGGCATCCAGCACGCAGAAGCGTTCCGGCCAGCGGGAGGCTCGCAGAAGGAAGCCCTCGCGTATGCGCTGATGGAAGGCCAGAGCTTCGGCTTCGAAACGCCCCTCGCTCTGCTCGAGCCCCTCGCGATAATTCCGGGCCTGAGCGCGCCCGAGGCCGACTTCCGCCGGGAGGTCGAGCAGGAAGGTGATGTCGGGCCAGAGGCCGTCCGTCGCGTAGTCGTTGAGCTTCTGGAGCTCTTCCGGATCCATGCCGCGGCCATAGCCCTGATAGGCGATGGTGGAATCGGCGTAGCGGTCGCAGACGACCCAGCGCCCGGCCTCAAGCGCCGGACGTATGGTATCGGCCACATGCTGGGCGCGGTCCGCAAGGAAGAGGAAGAGTTCTGCCCGGGCGGAAACTTTCTGGGAGGCGTCCAGCAGGAGCGGGCGTATCTGCCGCCCCAGCGCACAGCCGCCGGGCTCGCGGGTATGGAGGAAATCCACGCCGCGCTTCGTCAGCTCATCTTCCAGCAGGCCGATGAACGTGCTCTTCCCTGCGCCTTCAATGCCTTCTACAGTAAGGAACATTGTCTCTCTTCCTGTCTGTCGTTCTTTTTCTCAGCCCGTCCCTTGCGCTTCTCCTCAGCGGGAGCAGGTTCGGGAGTACGCACCGGACGGCAGAGACTGCGGCCCAGCAGGTTCTGGTACGGGCTCCACGCCATGCCTTCTTCCTGCGCAGGCACGACATTGCGGCACTGGTTCACCTTGGCATCCATGTTGTCGGCAAAGTGCAGGGCGAAGGCTTCCGGCGTCGAAGGCAGGACCACGGCTCCGAATTCGCGCTCGCCATGATGGCTGGCAACGAGGTGCTTGAAGTGCATGGCGAGTTCAGGCTCGAGGCCGGACTTCTGCAGGAAGGGCTCAAGCATGATGAGGCCCTGCGCGATATGCCCGAGGAAACGGCCTTCGTCCGTATATTCCGTCGCCAGAGGGCCGCTCAGCTCGTCCAGCTTGCCTATGTCGTGCAGGAGCGCGCCGGCAAGGAGGGCCTGCCTGTCCATATCCGGGTAATGGTCAGCCATATGCATGCAGAGACCGGCCACGGAAAGCAGATGTTCGAGCAGGCCGCCAGCGT
>JAZQMJ010000193.1:0-2190 GCA_045543435.1 Mailhella sp. | reverse complement strand
CGATCGCAGATTGGAAGCCTTCGGCCGCATCCTGCACATTGATTTGATACAATCTTGGTTAACACGATCCTTTACTGATACACTACAGGAGGTTTTGCCTTATGAAGAACTCTCATTCCGCTTCCTACGCCGCTGCTGGCGTGGACGTCACCGCCGGTTACGAGGCGGTCAAGCGCATCAAGACGATGGTTGAATCCACCTACATCCCGGGCGTCATGGGCACGCTGGGCGGCTTCGGCGGCATGTTTGCCCCGGATATGGCCGGCATGAAGAAGCCGGTGCTCGTCTCCGGCACTGACGGCGTGGGCACCAAGCTCAAGCTCGCCTTCCAGTTCGACAAGCACGACACCGTGGGCATCGACCTCGTTGCCATGAGCGTGAACGACTGCCTCGTGCTCGGCGCCAAGCCCCTCTTCTTCCTCGACTATTTCGCCTGCGGCAAGCTCGACGTCTCCAAGACGGCCGACGTTGTCTCCGGCGTGTGCGAAGGCTGCCGCCAGTCCGGCTGCACCCTGCTCGGCGGCGAGACCGCTGAAATGCCCTCCATGTACGCCGACGGCGAATACGACCTCGCCGGCTTCTGCGTGGGCATCGTGGACAGCCCCAAGATCGTTGACGGCTCCACCATCAGCGTGGGCGACGTCATCATCGGCCTCGGCTCTTCCGGCGTGCATTCCAACGGCTACTCCCTCGTCCGCAAGCTCTTCGACGCCAGCGGCGCCAAGGCCGACGACATCATGCCCGGCACCGACCGCACCTTCGCCGACGTGCTCCTCGCCCCCACTGTCATCTACGCCGAACAGGTGAAGAACATCCTGCGCGACCTCACCGTCAAGGGCATGGTCCACATCACCGGCGGCGGCTTCTACGACAATATCCCCCGCGTGCTGCCCTCCAACGTGACCGCCAGCATCAAGTTCGGCACCTGGGAACGCCCCGCCGTCTTCGAATGGCTCAGAGAACAGGGCGACCTCAGCTGGCCTGAAATGCTCCAGATCTTCAACTGCGGCATCGGCTACGTCATGATCGCTGACCGCGCCACCGCCGACGAGATCCTCCCCCGCCTGCATGCCATGAACACTCCCGCCTGGGAGATCGGCACCATTACCCGCCGCAAGGATGGTGAAGAGCAGGTCGAGGTCTCCTTTGAATGATCTGCCCAGACCATGCCGGTTCGTAGTCAGCGCCTGCCTTGCGGGCCTGCACTGCCGGTATGACGGACGCACGAACCTCAAGCCGGAGGTCGCCGAACTGGTGGCCTCCGGCCTTGCCGTGCCCGTATGCCCCGAAGAGCTGGGCGGACTGCCCACTCCCCGCGACCCCAGCGAACGCCGGGGCGATTCTGTCGTGTCCAACGCCGGGCGCGACGTCACCTTCGAGTTCGCCTCCGGAGCCGAAGCCGCCCTGTACATAGCCGAAGAATACGGCTGCAGTGCGGCCATTCTCAAGGCGCGCTCCCCCTCCTGCGGCTGCGGCCGCATCTACGACGGCACCTTTTCCCGTACGCTCATCGACGGGAACGGGCTCTTTGCCGAACTCCTCCTTAAAAAGGGCTTCGAAGTCTTCACCGAAGAAACATGGCCCGGCCTCACGCCCGAAGAGCGCGCCTCCGTGCCCCGGCCCGAGGCTCTTTCCTCTGCGGATACCGCATCTCCCCACATTTCCCCTTCTGCGCCGCACGGCGAATAGCGAGTTCAGCATGAAACGCGGAATACTCCTCGTGGCCTATGGTTCTGGCAATATGCGCGGCACTGCCGCCCTTCGTGCCGTCCAGACAGCCGCCGAGGCGCGTTTCGGCCTGCCCGTGCGCTGGGCCTACACCTCCGAGCCCATGCGCCTGCGCCTCGCCAAGTCGCGCACCAAGTCCGACTCGGTGCTCAAGGCTCTTTCGCGCATGCGCTTCGAACGCTACACCCATGTGGCGGTCCAGCCTCTGCACCTCATCCCCGGCGACGAATTCGCCGCCGTTGCCGAAGACTGCGCCGCCGCCATGGCCGAAGCCGACTCCCCCTTCCGCGTGAGCCTCGGCCTGCCCATGCTGGCCTGCTCCGGCCCTGCCGCCTCCGCCGACTGCCTGCCCGAGGCCTGCGGCAATGCCCCCTGCGCCATACCTTCGCGGCCCGATCCCGTGGCACGCACCGCCGCCACGCTCATTTCGCACATCTCGCCCCTGCGCTCGCCGGACGAACC
>JAZQMJ010000192.1:0-3657 GCA_045543435.1 Mailhella sp. | reverse complement strand
AGGAGGTCTTCGAATTCGCCGGTGGCGGCGTTGAAGCCGAAGCCGTCCTTGCCTTCGCGCACCTTCTCCACGATCACAGAGCCTTCGAAACCGGCGTTAGCGGCGATCTGGCGGAGGGGTTCTTCCACAGCGCGGCGGATGATGTTCACGCCGGCCATTTCTTCTTCGTCGGCTTCAATGGCGTCGAGGGCGCCGAGGCAGCGGATGTAGGCAGTGCCGCCGCCAGGCACGATGCCTTCGGCAACAGCGGCGCGGGTGGCGTTGAGGGCGTCTTCCACGCGGTCCTTCTTTTCCTTCATCTCGGTTTCGGTAGCAGCGCCGACCTTGATGACGGCCACGCCGCCAACGAGCTTGGCAAGGCGTTCCTGGAGCTTTTCGCGGTCGTAGTCGGAGGTAGCTTCGCCGATCTGCACGCGGATCTGGGCCACGCGGGCCTTGATGTCAGCAGCCTGGCCGCCGCCGTCCACGATGACGGTGTTGTCCTTGTCGATGCGCACGCGCTTAGCGGTGCCGAGGTTGCCGAGGGAGAAGTTTTCGAGCTTCACGCCCATTTCTTCGGAAGCCACGGTGCCGCCGGTGAGGATGGCGATATCCTGGAGCATGGCCTTGCGGCGGTCGCCGAAGCCGGGAGCCTTCACGGCAGCCACCTGGAGGGTGCCGCGGAGCTTGTTCACCACGAGGGTGGCGAGGGCTTCGCCGTCCACGTCTTCAGCGATGATGACGAGGGGACGGTTCATCTTGGCGACCTGCTCGAGCACGGGCAGCATTTCCTTCATGGTGGAGATCTTCTTCTCCTGCACGAGGATGAAGGGGTTCTCGAGTTCGCAGACGAGCTTTTCAGGATCGGTCACGAAGTAGGGGGAGAGGTAGCCGCGGTCGAACTGCATGCCTTCGACGGTGTCGAGAGTGGTTTCGAGGCCCTTGGCTTCTTCAACGGTGATGACGCCTTCCTTGCCCACGCGGCCCATGGCTTCGGCGATGATGTTGCCGATGGTGGCGTCGGAGTTGGCGGAAATGGTGCCGACCTGGGCGATCTCACGCTGGTCGCGGGTGGGCTTGGCGATGTTGCCGAGCTCTTCGGTGATGGCGGCCACGGCCTTGTCGATGCCGCGCTTGATGGGCATGGGGTTGCGGCCGGCGGCCACGAGCTTCACGCCTTCGCGGTAGATGGCCTGGGCGAGCACGGTGGCGGTGGTGGTGCCGTCGCCGGCGGCGTCGTTGGTCTTAGCGGCAACTTCGCGCACGAGCTGGGCGCCCATGTTTTCGAACTTGTCTTCGAGTTCGATTTCCTTGGCAACGGTCACGCCGTCCTTGGTGATGACGGGGGCGCCGTAGGCCTTTTCGATGTGCACGTTGCGGCCCTTGGGACCGAGGGTGACCTTAACGGCATTGGCGAGCTTGTCCACGCCGAGGGCCAGACGTTCGCGGGCCTTGGCGTCGAAGAGAACTTCCTTAGCAGACATGATATGTACTCCAGATAATTGGAAAAGTTTGATGAAAAAACCCGTTCGGCCGGGGCAATCCCGGAGCCTGCCTTCAAGCGGCTCCGCCGGACTCTGCGAGCAGCCGCAATTCACTTGCGGCGTCAGCGAGTCGGAGTCCGTGAAAGTTTCGAGTCAGAAGCCGGCGTCCCGAACCGGGAGCGCGACATTCCGCACCGAACTTCCTTAGTCGAGAATGGCGAGGATGTCTTCTTCGCGCATGATGATGTGGTCAGCGCCGTTCACCTTGATCTCGGTGCCGGCATACTTGCTGAACAGCACCACGTCGCCCACCTTGACTTCCATGGCGGCGCGCACGCCGGATTCAGTCATCTTGCCGGGGCCGCAGGCCACGATCTCGCCCTTGGAGGGCTTTTCCTTAGCGGCATCGGGGATGAACAGACCGCCAGCGGTCTTTTCTTCGGACTCAAGGCGCTTCACGAGAACACGATCATTCAGGGGCTTCATTACCCATATCCTCCAAAATGTTTTGATTGCTTAGGATTCCCTCCCCGCGAAGGGGGCGGGTTCGGGGCGCTCCCGGGGGCTTCCCGTGAGCGACGACTCATAGATAAGCCCTCTTTCCCGATTGAAAAGGGGGTGAGGGCGATTTTTTTCGTATTTTTCCGAACTTTTTTTGTCAGTGCGGAAAAAGGCAAAACGGATAAATAGGTTATGCCGCGGAAAAAGTAAAGGCCGCTACGGGCGAAACGCGCTTTTCCCGGGAGGAAATACGGAAAGGCGGCAAAATCGCGCCCTCCCCTCCTGCCCGGCACACAGAAAAAGGCGGAAGTCTTCCCGGGAAAGGGAGGCCTCCGCCTTTCTGCTGCTTCTGGAAATCTACCGCTTCACGAAATGCGCCACCAGCGCAGAGCTTGCCATGGCGGCCACGGCGGCCAGCGTATAGGTAAGCCACACGGGCAGGCTGGTCACGCACCATGCCACAGTGAGGGCGAAGGTGGTCGCCCCGGTGAAGCCCGTGAACGTGCCCCGGAACACGCGGATGACGGCTTCCGAGCCGTTCTCGATATGCGCGAAGAGGCCGACCACGCCGCTTATCACCGGGAAGAAGATGAGTATGCCGCTCCACTGCGGGCCGAGCCATGCCGCGCCTTCGGTCTCGCCTATCATGGCGGCCATGCCCACGCCCATCTGCATCCACGGCGGGCCCTTGTGGGCTGTGGGGGCTTTCCAGCCCTTGGCGTGGTGCGCGGCGGGCTTGGGCAGTACGCGCAGGCCTATGAGCGGGGCGGCCAGCGCCAGCACCGAGTACACGGGCAGGGAGCGCGGCGCCATGCATTCCAGCGCGGCAAAGCCGAAATAGAGGATGAGCGTGAAGAAGAGCGTGGCCTGCCAGCGGAAGCGCGTGGCCAGCCACGAATAGACCACGCCGAAGAAGATGCAGGCGCATATGCCCGGCAGAGCGTTATAGGCCATGCCCGAGGCGAATTCCACGCCCTGCTCCAGCGTGATGATGAGCGAGACAGGCCCGGAGACCAGCGGCAGGCCCGAGACCAGCGCGCCCACGAAGTCGCCCCAGCGGCGCACGATGATGGAGACCAGCCACAGGAGCAGCGGCACGGCGACTATTTTAATGATGATGAGATATTCCATGGAACGCCTCACACGGTGGCTTTCAAGCCGTTATGCTCCTCGGCGGCGGAGATTTCAAGGGCGGAAGCGCAGGGAAAGTACGGCTTCCGGCCATGCGGGCGGGTTTTGCCTTTACGCCCAGCTCCGGGCTGTGCTATGGTGGAGCCAATACCACCAGAGACGGGGCGCCCCGGCACAAGGCCGCGCGTTCCCGCCGGAAACTTCCGGAGTGTGCTATGCTGAACGGTTACGACATCATCGGCGACATCCACGGCTGTGCGGACAAGCTCGAAGCCCTTCTTTCCCGCCTCGGCTACCTCAAGCAGGGCGGCGTGTGGAAGCATGCCGACCGCATCGCCGTCTTCCTCGGCGACTACATCGACCGCGGGCCGGAGATCCTCGAAACGCTCAAGATAGTGCGCGATATGCGCGACGCCGGTTCCGCCGTGGCCCTCATGGGCAACCACGAATTCAACGCCGTGTGCTGGAACACGCCCGATCCGGCCCACCCCGGCCAGCATCTGCGCCCCCATACCGAAAAGAACCGCCTCCAGCATGAAGCCTCGCTGGATCAGCTCGCCGG
>JAZQMJ010000191.1:0-2235 GCA_045543435.1 Mailhella sp. | reverse complement strand
GAGCGTGCCTGTGCCGCGCTTGCCGTCGAGGCGGCGGAACAGCTCGAGATTGCGCTCCGTCACCTCATCGAGGATGAGATATCTGCCCTTTTCCAAGGGTTTGAAGGGGGAAAGCTGGGTCGGGTCCTGCTTCTGCGTCTGCTGGAGGTACGCCACCAGCGCGCCGCAGGCCTGCATGAGCTCGGGGCTTTTCTCAAGGCCGAGAGCGGCGGCTTCCTGCACGTTCTGGGCGGCCAGCACCCGGGCTTCGGCCTGCTTGAATTCGAAATGGCTGCGGAAGGGGACGCGCACAGCCTGCATGCCGGAAAGCATGGTGAGGGAAAGGGGCACCTCGCCCTTATCGGGAACGAGAAGCTCACGCGGGGCCATCTTGAGGGCCCACTGCTTCAGCTCTTCTTCACGGGAAGACTGCAGGCCCGTCCACGCACCTGTGGAAACGTCCACCCAGGCGAAGCCGCCAGCCGCCTCTTCGGCGTTCCAGTACAGAGCGCCGAGATAATTGTGGGCCTTGGCCTCAAGGTTGGAATCCTCGAGGGCCGTGCCGCTGGTGACCACGCGGGTGACGGCGCGCTTCACGAGTCCCTTGGCCTGCTTCGGGTCTTCTATCTGGTCGCATACGGCTATCTTGAATCCCTTCTCCACCAGCTGGCTTATATAGGCTTCGGCCGCATGCCACGGCACGCCGCACATAGGCACGCCGCCGTCATCTTTGCTTCGGCTGGTGAGCGTGAGCTGGAGCTCGCGCGAAGCGAGTTCGGCATCCTCAAAGAAAAGCTCGTAGAAGTCGCCCATGCGGTAGAAAAGAAGCGCGTCGGGATATTCCTGCTTGATTTCCATGTACTGGCGATACATGGGGGTAAGCTTAGGCATGTTCTCGCTCATGTTTTCCTTCCCTGTCCGCACAGGCATGGCGGCACTTTTAAATGTTAAAGCGCACGAGACCTTGCGGGCCCCGTGCGCAGAAAAGCCGGAATTCGCTTATTCGGCGGCCTGAGCGGCCTTCAGGGCTTCCTGAGCGGCGGCGAGGTCGGCTTCGGCCTTGGCCTTGTCGGCGGTCAGCTTCTCGATCTGGGCGTTAGCCTTGTCGAGCTGCTTCTGCAGGGAGTTGCCGCGGCGGCGGGCAGCGCCGAGACGGCTGGACAGGGAGAGGCGGTCCCAGAGGAGCATGGCCAGCACCACGACAGCGCCAAGAGCGAAGCTCATGAGCAGGAGCGAGTAGCGGGGAAGAGGCATGGACTCCATGACGGGAGCGAACATCGGGTCGAACTTCAGGGTGACAGGATCAGAGAAGGAAGCCTGATTCTGCACGAAGAGCATCATGATCACGAAGAACAGAAGGACCAGCAGGAAAACTTTGATGTAGCGCATGATGTCTCCTTAATAAGCAATTCTGCGCAGAAAAAGGTTAAGCGGAAGGCTCCGCCAGTTTCAGAAACACGGGAGCAAGGCGGCGGCAAGTCTCAGTGAGAGCTTCCGGGACGACCCGCACGTCGTCAAGCACTGCCATGAAGTTGGAATCGCCGTTCCAGCGAGGCACCACATGCATATGCAGGTGCATGCCGATGCCCGCCCCGGCAGCCTCTCCGAGGTTCAGGCCTACGTTGAGGCCCTGCGGATGGCTCACCTCGCGAAGCACGCGGCAGGAAAGCTGCACTACGGCCATCAGGTCCGCCGTCTCTTCCGCCGTGAGGTCAGTGATGTCGCTGACGTGGCGGTAAGGGATGACCATCAGGTGGCCAGAAGCGTACGGGTAACGATTGAGCATGACGAAAACATGGCTGCTCCGGTAAACGATGAGCCTGTTCTCGTCTTCTTCCGTGTGCTCCGGTGCGCAGAGAACGCAACCGTTGCGGCATTTCGGCCCGAGGATGTACTGCATCCTCCACGGCGCCCACAGATTCTTCATGGCTGTTACTCCTTCCGTGACATTAGCACAGCACTTTTTCTCCGGCAAGAGGACTTCCTATGGGAATGAGAGGAAAATACAGACGGAATGCGGCCAAAACAGCAGAAAGGCCGCCTATGCGCTTGCATGGCTCTCACGATACGGCGCATCCGGAGCTTTCCCAAGAAAGGCGAACGCTCTTTTCTCCCTGAGGGCCCCCTTCTGCTTCGTCGAGCCCCGCCGACCGGGCCAGCCGAGGAATAAAAAAGCAGTCCCCTTGGACCCTGACGCCTGAAGGGGACTGCCATGAAGTGCTTTGTGGCGGAAGGAGAGGGATTTGAACCCCCGGA
>JAZQMJ010000190.1:0-1789 GCA_045543435.1 Mailhella sp. | reverse complement strand
TGGGCGACTTCTGGCTGGCTGTGGGCCGCCAGAAATACGACAACGAAATTTACGCCGACCTCCAGCAGCCCGGCGACCTGCACTTCAAGCTGGCGGGCTTCCCCGGCCCCATCGCCATCGGCCGCGCCTCGCGCCCGTGGGACAGCGAGACCATGCAGAAGGCCGCCGCCCTCGTGGCCTCCTACTCCCCCAAGGCCGTGAAGGCCGGCGAGGAAGGCCAGAAGATAGGCGTGCGCGTCACGCAGAACGGCCAGCAGAACATCGTGTACATCACGCCCTGCCGCGAAAGCGAATTCACCGAACCCACATGGGAATCCGCAAGGGACGAACTCTACGCCCTGCGCAAGCCCGCGAAGAAGAACGAAGAACAGGCCGAAACCGGCCTCGAATAGCATAAAGGATGCGCCCCGCCCTCCCCTGAGGACTGCGCATCGGAGAAGACCATGTCCCTCGAACAGCCCACTTCCTCTGAATACCTGCGCAAGATACTGCTCACGCCTGTGTACGACGTGGCCCGCGTGACCCCGCTCGAACACATGGAGAAGCTTTCCGAACGCATCGGCTGCCGCGTCTGCCTCAAGCGCGAAGACCTCCAGCCCGTGCATTCCTTCAAGCTCCGCGGCGCATACAACAAGATCGCCCAGCTCCCGGCCGAAGCCAAGGAGCGCGGCGTCATCGCGGCTTCCGCAGGCAACCATGCCCAGGGCTGTGCGCTCTCCGGCTCCCGCCTCGGCGTGAAGGCCACCATCGTCATGCCCAGGACCACGCCCGACATCAAGGTGGACGCCGTGCGCCGCTTCGGCGGCAACGTGGTGCTCTTCGGCAACAGCTTCGACGAAGCCTACGCCGAATCCCAGCGCCTCGCCAAGGAAGGCGGCCTCACGCTCATCCCGCCCTACGACGACCCCGACGTCATCGCCGGCCAGGGCACTGTGGCCCGCGAGCTCCTCGAGCAGGACAGCCGCCTCACGCACGTTTTCGTGCAGGTGGGAGGCGGCGGTCTGGCCGCCGGCGTGGCCGTGTACATCAAGCAGGTCCTGCCGGAAGTGAAGGTCATCGGCGTGGAAGCCAAGGGCTCCGCCTGCCTGCAGGCCGCCTGGGAAGCCGGCGAACCCGTCACGCTCGACCGCGTGTCCCTCTTTGCGGACGGCGTCGCCGTGAAGCGCATCGGCAACGAGACCTACCGCGTGCTCCGCGAGAACCTCGACGAGATCATCACCTGCTCCAACGACGAGATATGCGCCGCGCTCAAGGATATCTTCGACGATACCCGCGCCATTGCCGAACCCTCCGGCGCGCTCTCCCTTGCCGGCCTCAAGAAGTACGCCGCCGAACACGACGTGAAGGGCGCGCGCATGGCCTGCATCCTTTCCGGCGCGAACATGAACTTCCACACCCTGCGCTTCGTTTCCGAACGCTGTGAAGTCGGCGAACGCCGCGAAGGCATCATCTCCGTGACCATCCCCGAGAAGCCCGGCGCGTTCCTTACCCTGTGCAAGAAGCTGGGCCAGCGCATGGTGACCGAGTTCAACTACCGCGTCTCCGACCCGAAGCAGGCCGAGATATTCACCTCCCTGCGCCTCACCGGCGGCATGGAAGAGCTGGAAAAGATCATCGAAGACCTGCGCGCCTCCGGCTACTCCGTCACGGACATGACCCGCAATACCTTCGCCAAGAGCCATGTGCGCTACATGATAGGCGGCAAGGCCCCGGCCTCCGTGAAGAACGAACGCATCCTGTCCTTCCAGTTCCCGGAACGCGCAGGCGCCCTGCTCCAGTTCCTCGAGAC
>JAZQMJ010000189.1:0-3079 GCA_045543435.1 Mailhella sp. | reverse complement strand
GTGGGGTGGTCTTCCACCACCACGGGCGCGCCCACAGTCTGGCTGTTGTCCACGAGCACGTTCACGTCGTAGCGGTAGAGGTCGGGCTCGGGCGCAGGGCCGGACTCGCCGTGCGCGGGAGCGAAGGCCGCTTCGCGCGGGAGGAAGATGTCGAGGCGGTCGAGTATGTCTTCGCGGAGCTCGGCGAAGAAGGTGTCCAGCGCGTCGCTCTTCTCGCCGCATCCGGCCAGGCGGCTGGCCTTCTCGGCCACGGGCGAGACGTAGATGTCCAGCTCTTCGCTGGCGGCGGCGCGTTCGAGGTCCTTCTCGCGCTTGCGGAAATCCTTTTCCAGATGCGTGAGCTTGCGTATGCGCGAGGCAAGGGCCTGCAGGAGCTGGTCGCCCGCGCGCTTGAAGGCCTTGCGCTGGGAGGACTGGAGCGCGGAAAGCTCCTCGTCGCTGAGGCGCTGGCCGTCCACCATGGGGAAGAGCGAGAGCGCGCCCGCTTCCTCGGCCTCGAGGGCGAAGCCGCGTTCGGCGGCCACCTTCTCCATGTCGGCCACGAGGGCGGCGCGTTCCTTGCGGTACTTTTCCAGCTCTTCGTTGCGCTTCTTGAGGTGCGCGTCGGAATCGAGGCGGGCAGGCAGGGCTTCGCGCACCTGCTGGAGGGCGTCGGCCAGCGACTTCTTGAGCTGGCGCCCCTGTCCGGCCGGGAGCTGGAACATGACCGGGTGGTCTTCGTCCTTGAAATTGTTCACATAGATGATGTCCGGCGGCGTGGCCTCCTTGCGGGCCAGCGGCTCGAGGAAATCCGTGAGCATATAGGTGCGGCCGAGGTCCGGCGTGCCGGCGAGGAAGACGTTGTAGCCCGTATTGCGTATGTGCAGGGCCAGCTCCAGCGCGGCGAGGGCGCGGGGCTGGGCCGGACGGCGGCGGCCTCCGCGCGGGATGGCGCGGCTGTCTTCCCACGGGATGCGTTCGGCAGGCCAGCAGGGGCGGAGCTTTTCCGGGGGCAGGGAGGCGACGGGGCGAAGTGCGGGCATGGGGCTTCCTTCAGATATGGGGCGGCAGGGCCGCGATAGGAAAAGCCGCCCGCCCGAACAGATCAGGCAGGCGGCCCTTCTTTCAAAAGGTGAGTTTATTCGGCCTGGTAGAGCTCGGCAAGTATTTTGTCCGCGCCATCGGCGAGGAGCTTTTCGGCGAGCTTCTGGCCGGCGGCGTCGGCTTCTGCCAGGGTGGCGGCACAGCGCACGGTGTCGCGGAACACCACCTTGCCCAGCGGGTCGGCCACGAGGGCTTCGAGCACGAGCCCTTCGCCTTCGAGCACGGCGTGGGCGGCGATGGGCACCTGACAGCCGCCGTCGAGGCGACGCAGGAAGGCGCGTTCGGCGGTGACGCAGAGGCGGGTGGGCATATCGTCGAGGAAGGCGACGAGCTCACGCATCTCGGGGCGGTCTTCGCGGATCTCGATGCCCAGCGCGCCCTGGCCCACGGCGGGCAGGAAGCTGGGGGGAGTGAGGTCCTGCTGGAGGCTGGCGCCGAGGCCGAGGCGCTTCACGCCGGCGCGGGCGAGGATGATGGCGTCGTACTGGCCTTCCTTCATCTTGCGCAGGCGGGTCTCCACGTTGCCGCGGAGCATGGCGACCTCGAGGTCGGGGCGCAGGGCGAGGGCCTGGGACTGGCGGCGCAGGGAGGAAGTGCCGAGCTTCGCGCCCTGGGGGAGGTCCTCAAGGGCGGCGTACTTCTCGGAAAGGAAGAGGTCCGTGCAGATCTCGCGTTCCGGCACAGCGCCGAGGGTGAGCCCTTCGGGCAAAACCATAGGCACGTCCTTCATGCTGTGGACGGCGAGGTCGGCAGTGCCTGCGAGCAGGGCTTCCTCTATCTCCTTCACGAAGAGGCCCTTGCCGCCCACCTTGGCCAGCGGCACATCGAGGATGATGTCGCCCTTGGTCTTGAGGATGAGCAGTTCGACTTCGAGGCCTTCGTACTGGGCCATGAGGCGGGACTTGATATGTTCAGCCTGCCAGAGGGCGAGCTGGGAGCCGCGGGTGGCGATGACGACTTTCTTCATGTAACACTCGAAGTTTTTGCTTAGTGCCCGCAGGTGGAGCAGTTGCCGCCGGAACAGCCGGCACAGCCGCCGCCGGAGGAAGCGGGAGCGCTGGGCAGGTCGAAGGAGCCGGAGCCGCCGCCGAAGTGGCAGGAACAGCGGGAGATGAGCTTTTCCGTCTCCATGGACTTGCACTTGGGGCAGGAGGGAGTTTCGTCGCCGAAGACCAGCTCCTCGAAGGTGCTGTTGCAGGCTTTGCAGTGATATTCGTAGATAGGCATGGGAAAACAGCTCCTTAGCGGGCTTCGGAAAGCGCCGCGGGGTTCTGGAAGAGGTAATGGTCAGTAAGCTGGCAGAGAAGGTGCATGACGGCTTCGTGGATCTCCTGGATATGCGGAGTGTGTGAGCTCGGCACGTTCACGAGATAGTCGCACATGTCAGCCATGCGGCCCCCGCCCTTGCCGGTGAAGCCGATGACGGCCATGCCGGCGGCACGCGCGGCCTCGATGGCCTTCACCACGTTGCCGCTGTTGCCGGAGGTGGAGATGGCCACGAGCACGTCGCCGGGGCGACCAAGGCCCTGCACCTGGCGGGAGAACACGTCCTCGTAGCCGTAGTCGTTGCCGATGGCCGTGAGGGTGGAGGTGTCCACCGTGAGGGCCACGGCCGGAAGCGAGGGGCGTTCCATGAGGAAGCGGCCGAGGAGCTCGCCGGTCATGTGCTGGGCGTCGGCCGCAGAGCCGCCGTTGCCGCACACGAGTATCTTGCCGCCAGCGGCGAGGGAGCGCGCCATGGCAAGGGCCGCGGCGTCCACGATATGAGCGTTTTCGGCAAAAAAGGCAAGGCGGAGCTGAGCCCCTTCCTCGGCATGCTGCTGTATGATCTCAAGAGCGGATCTCATAATGACCTCTTGGATTTGGTTGCTTTGAACGAAATATATTAGCGCAAAGCCCCTGCACAGGCAAGGCGGGGAGCGTGCGGGAGTTTTCCGCGGGGTGGGGGGGGGGCCTGTGGTGGAAGAGTCCTCTCCCCTTCCCCCCCCCCCCCCCC
>JAZQMJ010000188.1:0-10477 GCA_045543435.1 Mailhella sp. | reverse complement strand
CAAAGACCTCGGCACCGCTGTGCTGTAAGATAACGGGGAGGCTCTGCCCCCCCGTACCCCTCCGGCAGGGAGATGATCTCCCTGCCCCCACATATGCGAAAGCCCCATGCTGAATATTCCAGCATGGGGCTTTCGCTATTGAGGGGGCTCGGGGGAAATCATTTCCCCCGACGGGGTTCGGGGCAGCGCCCCGAATCTTCGCATCTATCCTTTAAACTTCCTCAGGCGCAGGGCGTTGGTGACGACGGAGACGGAGGAGAGGGACATGGCGGCTCCGGCGAGCATGGGGGAGAGGGCCGGTCCGCCGAAGAGCAGGAGCAGGCCTGCGGCCACGGGCACGAGGAGCACGTTATAGGCGAAGGCCCAGAACAGGCTGAGGCGGATATTCGCGAGGGCGGCACGGCCGAGGCCGAGGGCAGTCTTCACGCCGGGCAGGCCTCGCAGGAGCACCACGTCTCCGGCCTCCATGGCCACGTCTATGCCGCTTCCCATAGCCATGCCAACGTCGGCGCGGGCGAGGGCCGGGGCATCGTTGATGCCGTCGCCCACCATAGCCACGCGGCGTCCTTCAGACTGGAGGCGGGCAATGACGGCTTCCTTGCCGTCCGGGCGTACGCCAGCGATGACTTCGTCTATCCCGGCGCGGCCGGCGACGGCGCGGGCCGTGCGTTCGTTATCGCCGCTGAGCATCATGACGCGGCATCCCATGGCACGGAGTTCAGCAATGATGCCGGGAGTCTCTTCACGGAGAGTATCGGCCACGCCGAACAGGGCGAGTAACACGCCGTCTGCGGCAAGAAGGAGCGGGGTCTGCCCTTCGTCGGAAAGGACTTCAAGAAGGGAGCTCTGGGCTGGGGCAAGCGTTACGCCATTGGCGCTGAGCAGGCTTTCACTGCCGAGAAGCAGAGACCTGCCTTCCACCCTGCCCACGACGCCCTGCCCGCTCACAGCTCTGAAATCCTCGACAGGCGAAACGGACAAGCCGCGTTCTCTGGAGGCTTCGAGCACAGCGCGGGCCAGGGGATGTTCCGAAACGGCTTCCAGCGAGGCGGCAAGACGGAGGGCTTCGTTTTCATCCACGGAGCTGTAAAGGCTCACAAGGCGCGGCTGGCCTTCGGTGAGCGTGCCTGTCTTATCGAACACCACGGTATCGACGTGTCCGGCGGCTTCGAGAGCCGTTCCGTTCTTCATGAGCACGCCAAGCTGTGCGCCGCGCCCGGTGGCGACCATAATGGACATAGGCGTAGCAAGGCCAAGGGCGCAGGGGCAGGCCACCACGAGCACGGCCACGAAAACGCGGAGAGCCTCGCCGAAGGGCAGGCCGCCCAGCCAGAGCCAGCTGAGCCCGGCGGCCGTGGCAAGCAGGATGACAGCGGGCACGAAGTACAGGCTTATGCGGTCGGCAAGACTGGCGATGGGAGCTTTGGAGCCCTGCGCTTCACGCACCAGATGGATGATGCGGGCAAGGGCAGTATCCGCACCCACACGCTGGGCTTCCATGACGAACGCTCCGCTCACATTGAGCGTGCCTGCGCTCACTTCGTCGCCTTCCTTCACATCGACAGGGATGGATTCGCCGGTCAGGCTGGACATATCGAGGGCGGACTGCCCTTCGAAGACCACGCCGTCCACAGGGATGCGCGAGCCGGGTTTGATGAGCAGGCGGTCGCCGGGCAGGACGGACTTCACGGCGGTCTCGCGTGTCTCGCCGCTCTCCAGCACTCGTTCCACGCTTTCCGGCGTCAATTCCATGAGGCCGCGAATAGCTTCGGACGTACGCGTACGCGACAGGGATTCCAGGTATTTGCCCAGCGAGATGAGCGCGATGAGCATGCCTGCGGACTCGTAGTACAGGCCCATGACTCCGGCATGCACGGCTTCCGGCGTGGAGGCCGCCGCTATCTCGAACGTGCTCCACAGGCTGTAGAGCAGGGCCGCACCCGTACCCATGGAAACGAGAGAATCCATATTCGGCGCGCCGCGCAGGAGCAGAGGGATGCCGTTCCTGTAGAAATCGCGGCCCGACCAGACTATGGGTATGGTCAGAATAAGCTGGAACAGGGCGAAGGCCAGCGGGCTTTCATGGGCGTCCAGCCAGCCGGGCAGGGGCATGCCCCAGTGCGCGCCCATGGCAACCACGATGAGCGGCACCGCGAAAACGAACTCCGTGATGAGACGGCGGCGGCGCGTGGCGAGGTCGGCGGCGGTGCGGGCCTGCTCTTCTTCCCAGAGGTCATGCTCATCCGTATCCGGCGGAAGGTAGGAGGCCGTGAAGCCCAGCTTGCTCACGCGCTCACTGATATTCAGGATGAACGCATCCAGCCCCTCGCCCTCAGGGCCGAGAACTCCCTCGGCCGGACGTATCTGGGCCGTGCCGTCGGCAAGGCTCACGGAAGCGCTGTCCACGATGTCCATCTTGTTCAGGGCTCGCTGGGAACGAGCGGAACAGGCGCCGCAGAACATGCCTTCGATGCGGAAGCGGAGAATATCATTATGCTGCATATGCTTTCCTCTTGAGGAAGGGAGACGAAAAGAGGACCGCGCCCATGGCCGGTCCCCTCATCACTGGCGGCAGTCCCAGCCTTAGGCGATGGACTTCACTTCGAAGCCGAGGTCGTCCACAGCGGCTTCAAGAGCGGCGTCGGCAACGGATTCTTCGGCTTCGACAGTGGCGGTCTTGGCGGCAAGGTCCACCACGGCGCTCTTCACGCCTTCGATGGCACAGAGGGCCTTCTCCACGTTGGCAGAGCAGTGCGGGCAGCGCATACCGTCAATATTCATAACTTTCTTCATAACTGACCTCGTAGGGGTTCTTTAGGTGGGCGATGGCGGCATCCCGCCTTCCCTTTTCTTATAACTGCGGCTATGCTTTTCGCAAGAATGCACTTTTCTGAAATATAGTACCTAAAAGGATACTGCAATGAGTTTGTCCTGCTGTTCCGCCGCGACGCAAGGCGGAGGCTCCGAGCATCACTGCCCTGTGGAAGCAACTCTTGGCCTCGTAGGAGGCAAGTACAAGGCTCTCATCTTGTGGAAGCTCATCCCTGCGCCCATGCGCTTCTCGGAACTGCGCCGCGCTGTTCCCGCCGCAACGCCCAAGATGCTCACCCAGCAGCTGAGGGAACTGGAAGCCGACGGCCTTGTCCATCGCGAGATCTTCCCCGTAGTCCCTCCTCGTGTGGAGTATTCGCTCACCCCCTTCGGGCAGACCATACGCCCGGTACTGGAATCCATGTACGCATGGGGAACGCGCTATCTGGAACATCGGGGCATCAAAGCGAAATGTTCCATGGAACCTCTGCCCTGAGGCACTGGCATATTTCCTCGTTTTTCCTGAAATCCTCCGCCTTCTGCCATTGCCGGACAATGCTTGTTCGGCTATGATGCGGCTTCTCGCTAATTCAACCCCGGCTTTCTGCCTTTTCCATGACCGCCCTCATCATCACCATAGTCCTCGCCCTCTCCATCTCCGCCCTCTGTTCCACGCTGGAAGCCATGCTCTATTCCATACCATGGACCACGCTCGAAAAAATGCGGGACTCCGGCTCCAAGGCCGGGGAGATACTCCACCATATGCGTTCCAACGTGGAACAGCCCATCTCTGCCATACTCACCCTGAACACCATAGCCAACACCGCCGGCGCATCCCTTGCCGGCGCCCTGGCCGCCGCAGCTCTCGGCGCAGAGAACATGCCCGCCTTCGCCGCCGTGTTCACGGTGCTCGTCCTCCTCTTCGGCGAGATAGTCCCCAAGACTCTGGGCGTCACCTATCCCGAACCCATCGGCCGCCTGCTGGCCTGGCCCCTCATGCTCCTCACCACAGTACTGCGCCCGGCCACCTGGCTCACCGGCCAGCTCACCAAGCTCCTCACCCCCAAGGAATCCGGACCCGAGGCCACGGAAGACGACATCAAGGCCATGGCCCGCATGTCCCTGCAGGCAGGCACTATCCAGAGCTATGAGGAAACGGCCATCAGCAACATCCTCGCCCTTGACCAGCGCCGCGTGTACGATGTCATGACCCCGCGCACTGTGGTCTTCTCCCTCCCCGAAGACTGCACCGTGGACGAAGCCTATACCTCCCGCAACTTCTGGAATTTCAGCCGCATCCCCGTCTATTCGGAAGACAGGGAAGACATCGTGGGCTTCGTCATGCGGAAGAACATCGTCCTGCACCGCGACTCCGACAAGGGCGATGTGAAGCTCGGCGACATCATGCAGCCCATACACTTCGTTCTGGAATCCATCACGCTGGACAAGGTGCTGGCGGAATTCCTCGAGCGGCACCAGCACCTTTTCGCCGTGCTCGACGAATACGGCGGACTCGCCGGCGTCATCTCTCTCGAAGACGTCATCGAAGAAATGCTCGGCCAGGAGATCGTGGACGAGAGCGACGTTGCCGCCGACCTGCGCGAAGTGGCCCGCAAGCGCCGCGCCAGAACTGCCAGCCTTTCCCGCGAGGCGCAGGAAAAAACTCCGGCAAAATAGCTAACAAGAATTATTACCGCTTGCGTAACAGGTATAATTCTGTCAAAGTCTTGCCAGACGTGGACGGGGCAGCCCGTCTGGGCTAGAGTCATTCCTAGCCGCGCACTGTGAGCTGTATCACTGAAAAAAACAATGGCCTGACCGATGATGGAATCATCTCTCAGGAGGATCTATGGCAGCGAAAAAGAAGAACCTTTCCATCTACCTGCTGGCCTTCGCGCTCTTTGCCGGAGGCGTGGGCTTCATGATGTATTCGGCCCTTTCCGAAAACTGCACCTATCACCTGAACGTGTCCGAAGCTGTGGCCATCCCTTCGGAAAAGCTGAAGTCCGCCCGCCTCTTCGGCGTGGCTGACGGCGATATCGTCAAGCCGGCCAACGGCCTCGGCGCCAGCTTCACCATGCACGACCTCGAAAATCCGAAGGACACTGTTTACGTGCAGTACAAGGGCGCCTTGCCGGACACCTTTGAAAAGGGTGCGGAAGTCATCGTGGAAGGCCGTATGGAAGGCAAGGTCTTCATGGCCAAGACCCTTATGACCAAGTGCCCCTCCAAGTACGAGAAATCGAATCGCGAAAAGGCCTGACGGCCTGATCTTTCTGAACGCGCCTGCCCAGCCTCGCGCGTTCTTTTTTCTGCCGAGTCCGGCACATATCCCCCTTTTCAGGAGGCTCCATGTACCTTGCTGCCCATATGACCCTGCTTGCCGCACTGTTCGTCGCCCTTGCCGGCTCCGCCGCGGGCGTGCTCCAGCTCTGGCAGGGCAGGACCAGCGACCTGCGCTGGCTGGAACGTGCGCAGGCCCTCGTTTCCCTCTGCCTCATAGGCGCATCCTGCGTGCTCATGCATGCCCTCGTGGTCAGCGACTTCACGCTGGAATATGTGATGAACTACACGGAGCGCGCCCTGCCGCTCTTCTACCGCACCACGGCCTTCTGGGCCGGGCAGGCCGGCTCCCTGCTTTTCTGGGCCCTCATGGTCAGCGTCTGCGGCACGGCCTTCCTCTTCACCCGCACCTACCGCGAGCTGAGCGCCGAGACCCGCACCTGGTTCCTCGTCTTCTTCCTCGTCATCATGGCCTTCTTCGGCCTCCTGCTCTCCACATGGAACGACCCGTTCACCATGCAGAGCCCCGCTCCTGCCGACGGCCACGGCCTGAACCCGCTCCTGCAGAACCCGGGCATGATCTTCCATCCGCCGCTCCTCTTCCTCGGCTACGGCGGCTTCGTCATCCCCGGCTGCCTCGCCCTCGCTCAGGCTATGAGCAGCAATAGCGAAGAGATGCACTGGCTGGACGCCGCACGCCCCTTCACCCTCACGGGCTGGCTCTTCCTCACCGCAGGCATCGTGCTCGGCGGCTGGTGGGCCTATATGGAACTCGGCTGGGGCGGCTACTGGGCCTGGGACCCCGTTGAAAACGCCTCCCTCATCCCGTGGCTCATCGGCACTGCCGCCCTGCACACGGGCATCGTGGAACAGCGCCGCGGCAAACTGCACCGCACCAATATCTTCCTCATGGCCCTGACCACAGTCTCGGCCTTCTTCGCCACCTATCTGGTGCGCGGCAACGTGGTCAACTCCGTGCACGGCTACGGCGAAGGCAACGTGGGCCCGTACCTGCTCATCTTCGTGCTGGCCTTCCTCGCCGTCATCACCTTCATCGCCCTGCGCGCCCGCAACGACGAAGACAAGGAGCTCGGCGGCCTCGAGACCCGCGAAGGCTTCATCATCATGACCGTGTGGCTGCTCATCGCGCTCTGCATCGTCATCCTCACGGCCACGCTCTGGCCCGTGCTCAGCCGCCTCTGGACTGCCCGCCCCATGGGGCTCGACGCCAACTTCTACAACAACGTCTGCCTGCCTCTCTTCACTGTCCTTCTGGCCCTGCTCGTCGCCTGCCCCTGGCTCAAATGGCAGGGCGGCCTGCTGGACTGGAGAAAGTTCCTCATCGCCGGCGCGGCCTTCTTCGGCGCACTCGTCGTGTTCTGGAAGGTCGGCGTCACCAAGGCCCTGCCGCTCATGTCCGCCTCTCTCTGCGCGGCCATACTCGTCAGCATGGCCATGCTCCTTGCCGAAAAGTCCACCCGCGCCTGGCGTCCGGCCATCATGGCCTGCCTCGTGCATATCAGCGTGGCCCTCATGGCTCTGGGCATCTCCTTCTCCGGCCCCTACAAGCAGGAAGTGGAAGTGGAGCTCGCCCGCGGCCAGATGGCCCAGGTCGGCCCGTACACCGTGGTGCTTTCCAATATGTATGAAGGACGCGGCGCGAACTTCGACTATATCGAAGCCGAACTGCAGGTCTCCAAGGACGGCAAGGTCGTGAGCGTGCTCGCCCCCCAGCGCCGCCTCTACGACAAGTGGCAGCGTTCCGCCTTCTCCGAAGCCACCACGCACCCCTCGCTCGGCAGTGAATTCTATGCTACCCTGCTCGGCGTGAGCGGCGACAGCGCCGTGCTCCGCATGAGCTCCAACCCGCTGGTGAACTGGCTGTGGATAGGCGGCGCCCTCATGAGCCTCGCTCCCTTCATCGGCCTCACCCGCAAGCGCCGTCCTAAGACCGAAAAAGCCTCGGAGGCCGCATAGCATGGCAGATCCTTCCGCCATACGTCCCCTGCTGGAAGTCAAAGGCGTGGCCAAGGCCTTCGGCCCTCGCCTGCTCTTCCGCCGCGTGGACGCCGCCCTCATGCCGGGTACGCTTTCCCTGCTGGCCGGGGCAAACGGTGCCGGCAAGTCCACGCTCATGCGTGTGATGGCGGGGCTCACCCGTGCCGACGCAGGCACCGTGGACCTCAATATCCCGGAAGAGAAGCTGGGCTACATGGCCCATGCCACCTTCCTCTATCCCGGCCTCAGCGCGCAGGAGAACCTCATGTTCTGGGCCAAGGCCGCCGGTCTCCCGGATGCCGCCGCCCGCGTGAAGGCCGCCCTTGAGACCGTAGGCCTCTCCCGCCATGCCGAGGAACGCGCCGGCATATTCTCGCGCGGCATGGCCCAGCGCCTGAACCTCGCCCGCCTCATGCTCTCCGAACCCCAGCTCATCCTGCTGGACGAGCCTGCCACCGGGCTCGACGTAGCCTCGCGCCGCATGCTCCTCGACCTCATGCTCGAAGCGCGCGCCCGCGGTGCCGCCATACTCTGGATAAGCCATGACGTGGAAGAAGACGCCCGCCACGCGGACTTCGTCTTCACGCTCAAGGATCGCTCCCTCACCATGAGCGCCGGAGGTGCCGCATGCTGAAATGCGCTCTCGCCGTCTGCTCCAAGGACCTCAAGCTCACGCTCACCCGCGGCGCAGGCCTCGTGCAGGCCCTGCTCCTCGGCCTCCTGCTGGTCTTCCTGTTCAGCCTTTCGCTGAACGCGGGCGACCGCCTTTCCCCGCAGGCCGCAGCCGCCATGTTCTGGCTGGCTTCGGCCTTCTGCCAGGTGCTCATCTTCAACATGCTCTACGCCGTGGAAGAGAGCGCGCAGGCACGCCTCGGCCTCCTGCTCCTGCCCGCGCCCGTGCAGGCCGTGTGGCTGGGCAAGGCCCTTGCCGGCATCCTGCTCATGATGGCCGCGCAGTGCGTGTTCATCCCTGCCGTCTTCGTCTTCCTCGGCCAGCACCTCGGCGAAGCGTGGCCTCTGGCCCTGGCAGGCATAGCCCTCGGCAACGTGGGCATGGCCGCTTCCGGCTCTCTGCTCGGTGCGCTTTCCGTGGGGCAGGCAGGCCGCGAGTCCCTGCTCTCCATCGTGCTTTTCCCCCTGCTCGTCCCCCTGCTCCTCGCCGGGGTCCGGCTGGTCTCCATGGGCATCGACCCCGAGCCCATGCTCGACGACGCTCTGCGCTGGGCAGGGCTCGCCTCCGCGTTCGACGGCCTCTTCCTTGCCGCCGGACTGCTCCTCTTCCCCTACGTCTACAGCGGAGAAGACTGATGACTGGTTCCCGCGTCTCCCTCGTCGCCATACTCGGCGGTCTGGCCCTGGCCTTCTGCCAGTGGCTCATCTTCGTCTATGCGCCTGAAGAACAGGTGATGGGCCTCGCCCAGAAGATATTCTACATCCATCTGCCGCTGGCATGGTGGGGCCTCATCAGCTTCGTCATCGCCTGCGTCTGCGGCATACGCTACCTCACGAAGCGCGACCTCAAGTACGACATGTACGGCGCGGCCGCCGTCGAGATAGGCATGCTCTGCTGTACGCTCACGCTCATCACCGGCTCCATCTGGGGCCGCCATTCCTGGGGCGTGTGGTGGACGTGGGACCCGCGCCTGACCACGGCCCTCATACTCTGGTTCATCTATGCCGGATGCATGGCCCTGCGCGCCATGCCCATGCCGGAGAGCCGCCGCGCCTCTCTCTGCTCCGTGGTGGCCATAGCCGGTGTGCTGGACGTGCCGCTGGTCTTCCTCTCCGCCCGCCTCTGGCGTTCCATCCATCCTTCCGTCTTTGCCAATAAGGGCGGCGGGCTCGAACCGGAGATGGCTGTCGCCGTCATCGCCTCCGTGCTCTGCTTCGGCCTCATCTGGGCCGCCCTGCTCATACTGCGCTCCCGCCAGCTCGTCCTCGGCAGCCGGCTCGACGCCATGCTCTTCGACCGCATGATGGCCGAAGACGAAAAACAGAACTGATACCGCGCCCCAAAGCGAGGAGATTTACCATGACCGCTCTCACCTGGCTCGTCGCGGCCAACGCCGCTCTCTGGATAGGACTCGGGCTCTATGTGGCCCGCATGGCCGCCGCTCAGAAGAAACTGGAACGCCGCGTGGCGCAGTGGGAGCTGGAAAATGACTGATTCCAGCCGCCGCATAGTCCTCTGCGCCCTGCTCCTCGGCATAGGCGTCATGCTCGCCGCCTCCGTGGCCTGGCGCATGGACGGCAAGCCGCTCGTCCATAAGCACGCCCCTGCCGCCACGGCTCAGGCCCCGGCACAGACGCCTCCTGCCCAGCCCGCCCCCGGCACTCCCGACAAGGCCAAGATGGAACAGGCCGCCCAGAGCCCGCAGGCCATGGCCATCATGGGCCTCATGCAGAAGATGAAGGAGAACCCCAACGATGTTGAGACTCTCCTCGCCCTCGCCCAGACCTTCGCCGAACAGGGCGACATGGAAGGCGCGAAAGATATGATACAGCGCGCCGCCGTGGCCGCCCCTGCCGACCATCGCCCGCCCTATCTCATGGGCGTAGTGCTCGGCGGTCAGGGCAAATGGCAGGAAGCCGCCGAACAGCTCGAGCGTTCCGTCGCCCTCAAGGACGACGCCTCCGCCCGCTACAGCCTCGGCGTCATCTGGCGCTACCACCTCAAGGATGAAGCCAAGGCCCGTCCTCACTTCGACATGGCGGCCAAGCTGAGCCACGATCCGGCTCTCGCCTCCATGATAAAGGCTGAACTCGACAAGGCGGCAGGAACGAAATGAGCATGCTGAACGATATGGAAAGCGGGACCATCGCCGCTGTGGCCACGGCCCCCGGTGCAGGCGGCGTAGGCATCATACGCATCTCCGGCCCCAAGGCTCTGGAGATCATCTCCGGCATGTTCCGGCCTTCCAGCCCGAAGTTCAGCGGCTTCACCCCGCGCTTCCTGCATCACGGCCATGTGCTCGACGCCGCAGGCCGCGAGGCCGACGACGCCCTCGTCGTCTATTTCAAGGGTCCGAACTCCTTCACCGGCGAAGACTGCGCCGAGATACAGGGGCACGGCGGCCCTGCCGTGCTCGCCGCCCTGCTGGACTCCGTGCTCTCCCGCGGCGCCCGCATGGCCGAACGCGGCGAATTCACCCGCCGCGCCTTCCTGAACGGCCGCCTCGACCTCTCGCAGGCCGAAGCCGTGGCCGAACTCATCGCCGCGCCCTCGCGTGAAGGCGTGTACCTCGCCTCCGCCAAGCTGGACGGCCTTCTGGGCCGCAAGGTCTCTGCCCTGCGCGAACGCCTCGAATATCTGCGCCAGCGCGTCTGCCTCGCCATCGACTTCCCGGACGAAGAAGGCGAATGCCTGCCGCCGCAGGAATTCACG
>JAZQMJ010000187.1:0-8650 GCA_045543435.1 Mailhella sp. | reverse complement strand
TCTTCCTAAGACCGCTTGGCCTCCGACTTCCAAGAAAATCTTGAAAAGACCCAAAGCAGACAATAGGCTTATCCTTATCTGCCTTTTCAAAGGTGAGTTCCGTATTACGTGCAATGAACTGCCAGCCTTCGAAGTCAAGATGCGTGGCGAGATCTTCTTCCCAAGCACTGAGGACCGCCGGTTTGAAGGTCAGCACCAATACACGCTTCATGCCCATTTTACGGGCCAACTGGTACGCGGCAAAAGTTTTGCCGAAACGCATCTTACAGTTCCAGAGAAATTTGGGCGTTCGCCCCTCTGCGGATACGCTTTGGAAGTAAGCCGCTGTTTTATCCACAGCCGCCTGCTGTTCGGGGCGCATGGTAAAGTCCAGTGTCCTGCCGGTCATATTGCCCATACGATTCCGAACAGACAAAACGGCTGATTGGATATCCTCCACGCGACACCGGAACCACTCGCCCCCAACTCGACAGAATCCAGATTTTTCAAGGAGACGATGAACATCCTTGTCTGTAAACGCAGAGCCGTCGCTCCGCATCGCGGATTCTTTAAATTCGATGAAGTAAGGCTTCAATCCTTCAGGTTGTTCGACGTTAAATTGCTCACCCACTCGCTCCTCTACGGAACGAGTCGTGTAGCCGACTTTGAGAAGCCCTTTGTATGCCGGAGCCGGATTACTATAGGCATAAATCCACGGGGTAAGTTGGGGGCGTGGAGGGAAGTATTGCGACATACACTACCCCTCCAGTTCCATGGGCTTTATCATGGATTCAATGAAAGCGATTTCCTCAGGCAATAAGTTGTACATTGCATACAGCTCTGAATCAGACCACGACTTATGAAAATCAAGATCAGGTACATAGGAGTAAACATTTTTTGTAGCATGTTGTGTATTCTTTTTTAATAGCACAAGAAACCTAAAAAATTTTGTATTTATATAACTTATTACATTTTGAGCCACATTCATGCTTTCGTACGTTCCGATAACCAAATATGTTTCAGAACAACATGTTCCCGGATCTGCTATAAAAGGCTTTCCTATAACAAAGTAGGGGAATTTTCCACGTTCTCCATATGCATACGAAATACAAACTTTATATTTATTAATCCACTCTACATTTTGTATTATTTTATTCTTATCAATATATCCATTATCCGGATATGCATATATAAATATATCGTTATCGCTTTTAACTTTAGATACTTTAATTGCCGTGTCGAGCCCAAAAGGTTTTCTTGAGCTAATTCTAGAGAAAAATGTTAAATTTCCTTTTTCTTTAATTTTTCGAACAATACTAACAGCTTCATTAAACCTTATGAAACTATCTTCATTCTTTTCAAGAAGTGGTCGCTCCATTGTCGATATTTGATTGCTTCTATACGATGTAATAGTGCAATCGCCATTAAAATTTCTTTTCCAAAGAAAATAACAAACGCCTCCAGATATATCGACTCCAGGAAAACAATCCGTAGAGTCAAAATAATCTACCACACTACATAATTTTTTATCACTAAGCATTTTATTGCGAAAATCATCTAATCCTTTACCGCCAGAGAACCACCGAGCCGGAATAATCATAGATAAATATTTGGGGGTTAGCCTCATCGCCTGCTGTACAAACAAATGATAGATTGGCTTTGCGCTAGCCTTGCTCCCTCCATCACTCAACTGGTACGGAGGGTTTCCAATAATAACGTCGAACTTCATATTGAATATCTTTTCTGGGGTATGAGTGTGGATGAACTCATAGGCGTGGGATTCAAGGGCATTGTCGCGGTCGTATTCGCTCTGCGATGCACCGCAGAATTCACAGCGGCCGTTCTTCCAGACGTGAAGAGACTTTTTATTCAGTCGAACAAGGCCGTCTGCGGTCTCAAAACGGGAAAATGAATATTTTCCATTTGCCCACTTGCTTCCGTAAAGAGAGCGCCTTGAAAGAAGAGCCGTAAGGTCGGTGATGGCGATACCGTAAAGCTGGGTCTGGAAAATGTGGTCGAGGCGTGCCTGAAGGTCGGGAATTTCGTCCTTCAATCCTTCGATAAGTCGTTTAGCGATCTCACGCAGGAACACACCAGACTTGCAGGCCGGATCAAGGAACGTCGCTTTGGAATCCTTCCATAGCTCCTTAGGGAGCATATCAAGCATGGCGTTGGCGACTTCCGGCGGGGTGAAGACTTCATCGCTCGACAGGTTGGCAAGGCAGCTCAAAACATCAGGATTATGCTGGAGGTCAGGCATTGGACAGCCTCCAGTATTCAACAGGAACAAATTCCTTAATGGGGGAAGGAATCAGCGTCTTCAGCTCAGCATCATATTCCCAACCGGGGACGAAAAGCATAGCCTGTCGCTTTTGCTTCTCGGCTTCTCCCTTGAGGAGCTGATCAAGCCGAAAATCCCTGCGTTTCATAAGGTCGCCAGAGATAAGCGACCATTCAGAAAAGACAATGGGAGAGCCGTCCTCTTGAAGTAACGTCAGTGCGTCTCCGCAAAGGATATTCCGGCCAAGGATGAAGCGAACGGTATTCTGTAGCTCGTCGGAGGCAGGAGCGTTGAACGCGGCTACGTATTCCTCCGCCCAGATGTTCAGAAGGCGTTCACGGCACTCTCCAGCGTTGTCAGAAAGGATATCAACGCCATAGATGCTGGAAACCGCTAAAACCGAATAACGTTCGTACTCATGCCTGCTTTTTCCATAGCGTTTTCCAACGACCTCCAGCTTACGACGCAGGACTTCAGCAAGGAAATTTCCATTGCCGCAGGCAGGTTCCAAAAAACGGCTCTCAATGCGTTCTGTTTCCGATTTGACGAGGTCGCACATGGCTTTCACTTCCCGTTCGGCGGTGAAAACCTCTCCGTGTGCGGTAACGCGTTCTTTTGACTTCACTTGTCTCGCGGCCATTTGTGGCGTTCTCCAGCAAAAAAGTGTACTTTTTTGCGAATGCCAAACTCAGGCCAAGACTCCCTAGTGGGAGAATTTTAATGTTATTGTAACTTTTTGTTATTTTTGATAAATTGAGAAAAGCAAGTATCCTTGAGCTAAGGATGCAAAAAAGTACACTCTCTTGTCGATGCCTGAGCTAACAGACAAGAGGTTTTCGTTCGTCTTTCTTTGCTCGGTAACGGAAACTCGATACTGGCATATTGCATTGTCTGGCGGCTTCAGCGCTACTGATTTTACCTGCTTGCCACAGCCGCCTTACCTTCTCGAAATTATCCGGCAACGGAGCAGGCTTTCGTCCAAACCTTACTCCGCGCGCCTTGGCCGCCGCTATGCCTTCGGCCTGCCGCTGGCGTATGTTCTCGCGTTCCTTCTGAGCTACGAAGGACAGCACCTGCAGAACGATATCGGCAATCAGCGTGCCGACCAGATCTTTGTCGCGGCGCGTGTCGAGAAGAGGCATGTCGAAGACCAGGATGTCCACTTTCTTTTCTCGCGTCAGGATGCGCCACTGCTCCTGAATTTCTTCGTAGTTGCGCCCCAGCCTGTCTATGCTCGTAATGCAGAGCTGGTCTCCGGGGCGCAGTTTTTTCATCAATGCCCGGTAGCGCGGACGGTCGAAGTCCTTGCCGGACTGCTTATCTATATAGACGCGGCTTTGCGGTATGCCGCGTTCCGCCATGGCGATGAGCTGGCGGTCCTCGTGCTGATCGGTACTGGATACGCGGACGTATCCGTAAACCTTCCCCATAGGCGGGCTCCTTGCGGTTGCGGTGACGTTGCACGCTTATTCCGCCTCGCTGGGAGTGGCGGGAGCATAGGCGTTCGCGGAGTTGGCGGGCTGGGAAGCGGGCTTCTTTACGCGACGAGTGGAGCCGGCCTTGCTCTTCAGGGCCATCTCCTGCTCCAGATCGTGCATATACTCGGAGAGGGTAGAGAGTTCGATATACACTCCGTACTCCTTCAGTTTTTCAGCAATTTCTCGGGTACTGAAGCCGCGTTTTTTCATGTCGCGAAGCGTCGGATAAAGGGCACGGATGGCCTCACGAAACGTCATTTCGTGGTTGCCTTCAAGCGTCTTTTTCTCGTGCTGAAGGTTGGGAAATTCCGCTACAATCTTGCGGAGGATTTGAGTATTGGTAGACATAGTGTGTTTATTCCTTTCGACGTATTCATAACGTCGGGTTAGAGGTTCACCGATTCCCGGTCGAGCGGGACGGGCGCCCACGCTTTGCCCATGCAAAGCATAGTGGGCTATATCTTGGGCCATGGGCCAAGTCTGGTGAGTGCGGATTATCGAGGGGAGAAGGAAGGCTCATTGTCTTCGCAGAGAGGAGCAGGCCTGCGTGCGGCGAGGCGGGGTTGCCGCTCCATTTCGGCACGGCGTTCCTCTTCCTGTTTATCGGCGAGGAAGCGCTCGAAGCGTAGCTTTTCTTCGGGCTGAGCGATGAATTCTTTGAACGCACGCGCCTCACCTTCGGTTTTGTTCTTTTGTGCTTTGACTTCCTCAAGTTCTTGGAGAAGGCGGTCGATCCTGCGGGCCTGTTCTTTCAGTTCGCGATTTTGCTCGGAAAGAAGTCCATCAACGATTTCCTTCCGCTCCTCCAGAATGGCCTTTTCCGCAAGAGCCTTTTTCTGCTCTTCGATGACGCGCCGCGCCTGTGCCAGCACGGTCTTGAAGTTGAAGAGCGTGGCCTCGGGCAGTTCTTCGTTACGGCTGAGATAACGCTCAGCCTCGCGGGCCTGTTTCTCGTATTCCTTGATCTTGCCTCTGAGATGCTCTTCGAGTTCGTTCGCCGCGTAGAGCGTATCGAGCGCATGGCGCAGGACTTTCACGTTATCGGCGGCAATGCGCTCGCGCTCTTCCTTTTCCTGTTTGAACTGTCGAGTGTTCAGGTGGATGCGCCTCGCGCCGGGTACCTGTTCCACGCCGCGCTGGATGTGGAATCCGCATTTCTGGAGATGTTCGGGCAGTTCGCTTTGCAGGCGGCGCAGGCTTTCCCGCGTGTAGATGGCGTTGGCGTTGAGCCGCTCATCCGGCGTCACCGGAACATGCAGGAAGTACATGTGCGGCGTCTTTTCATCCTGGTGGATCATGGCTGAGATGACATTTTCGCGTCCCACGAATCTGGTGAGGAAGTCGCGGCTCTCTTCGAAGAATCTCCGCTGTTCTTCTGGGGGCAGGCGGGCAAAGAAGGGCAGGTCGGAAGTGACAATCAGACCGCAGAGCACGACCGCGTCTTTGCGCACGGCTTTGGGCAGGTTGAGCGAGTCGATACGGGACTGCACCGCTCGGGCGTAGTCGCGCAGTTCCGGCTGGTGAAGTTCGCAGTTCTTGCGACTCTTCTCGTGCCTGATGTCGGGATTGGAATGGCTTCGCCGCTCGCGCCTGTTGTGGCTCTGGATGCCACGCAGAGACTCGCGTTTGAACTTGTCCATGTGAAGGACGAGGTAGGACATGGTGGCTCCCTAGTCATAGGCGATGCTCGCCGTGTTGATGCGCTCCATGAGGGCGCGGATATCCTCCACTCTCCACGCGGTGGTGCGCGGGCCTAGCTTCACGGGCTTGGGGAAGACGCCGCTTCGGCATCCTTCCCACCATGCGCTCTTGCTGATGGGGAAGATCTCGAGGATCTGAGGCAGGCGGACATAGCCGACTGCGGGAAGATTGGCTATTGCCTGTTGCATAAAGGAAAACCTCCTTGGTGGATTTAGCACCTCGGAGGTTAGGAAAATCAGCGGGAAATGTTCGGGAAGAAATCGGGAATTTTCCGGGAATTTTGTGGAAAACCGGGAAGATAACGGGAATCACTCCTGACGGATGCTCAGGCGGGCGGCGCGGAGCATGAGTTTATCGACGTGATTGCGATAGGATTTGTCATCGCCGAACTCCTTCGGGGAGAGCAACCTGCCGACCTGAGTTTTGCCAACCTTACACCAGTTCAGAAGGACGTGGGCGGTGACGCATTCGTCGAAGTCTTCCTTCATGGCGTCACGCACGGCGGCCGGAGATTTGCCCATCCAGAGAGCCGACGGAACCACGATGACTTCACCAGAGGGAGCGGACGCGGCTGAATCAGGCTGGAGCGCGGAGCAATCTTCGGCGGAGATTTCGGCGGAAGCTTCGGGCTGAACTTTGGCGGCAGACGCGGTGAGCCTGTCCAGAGTGGAATCCACCACGCGGTGCGTCAGCCCCTTGACCTCGCGCTTCAGCGGGTAGTCGCAAAGGATCTCGATCACCGCGTCACGGTCGGCCATCAGCGTACCCGCCATATTTCTGGAAATGAAACTTACGAGATAGGGTTGGCCAGCTTTGAAATGCCGGTAATAATCTTTTTGGGGCGGCTTGCGGTCAAATTCCGTGAACTCAAAATATTTATAGAGGATGTCGCGCTCTTCTGCGGCTACTTTGTGGCCGTCCTCGAAGGCAGTCTCGAAGAGGTAATCCAGTCCCAGCCGGAACGGCTTGTAGGAAACCAATTTGATGAGCTGGGCGAGGTAGCGCACCATCTGCGTGCCGTAAAACAGCGGATAAAAATTGGACTGGTGGAGGGAGCTGGGTTCGGGGAGTTCGGGAAGGTTTTCCTGCGTGTACGGCAGAGAACCAGTGGCTGCAAAGTGCCAGTACTTTTCGTAGGTTTCCGCCCAGAGTTCTTTATAGAAGAGCTGCTTGCTCTCCCATAGCTTCTGGATCAGGTTGTAGAGTTCTTCGTCAGTCAGGTCGTAGGCGGCCTGAACTTTACCAAGAGGAATGTGGTGCTTTTCGGGCATGTCTATAGAATATCCTTTTGTTAGAGAGGAATGAAAAGAAAGGGAATGTGTCGGGAGAAAAAGAGCGCGGCGGGAAGTGCCGTAAGAGGAAAGAAGGGGCGAAAGCTAGAAGAAGAGAAGGGAGCCAAAATCTGACTGCCCCCAGTCAAAATCTGGCTCCTAATTAATATTAAGAAGTTAATATTAATACTCCCCCTTACCCCCTCATAGAAATAAGAACTGGTTCATACTTGTCCAGTATCAGAAGGAGAATTTGTAGGAGGGATTTTTCGATGCTTCACGAGGAAGCGATAAGAAAAAAGCGCGGACTCCCGGAAGCCTTGGTTCAGCTTCGAGAAGTCCGCGCTTTTCGTGTAGTAATGAGAGAGGAGATCTTAGTCGAGCCACTCCCTCAGCATATCCATGCTGTCGTAGCCGTGCTGGAGCATGGCGTTTCGTTCCTCATCCGTCCAGCCGGTATCAGCGATGGAGAGCTAGGGGAAGTCGTTGGTCGCAGGCTCGCTCGTTTCAGCGGGGGCGTAGATTCTCGTTTCGTCAGCGGTAAAATCACACATCGTTCGTTCCTCCGTGTCTGGCGGCGTTCTTGAGTTCGTCGAGATAATCGGCCCATTCCTGCATCATGCGGCGGCGTTCCGGCAGGTATTCCGCGTAGTTGTAGGCCGCGCGGACTTCGTTTCGCTCTCCATGAGCGAGCTGACGTTCTATCCAGTCCGAGTTGTACCCCAACTCGTTCAGAAGCGTGGAGGCAATCGAGCGGAAGCCATGTACGCTCATCTCGTCCTTTTGGTATCCCATTCTTCGCAAAGCATTGAGCATGGTAGCGTCGGAAATCGGTCTCACGCTGGAACGGATGGAGGGAAAGAGAAACTTCTCGCCTCCAGAGAACTTTCGTAACTCTTCCAGAATCGCCACGGCCTGACGGGATAACGGGACGATATGCGTTTCCCTCATCTTCATACATTCTGCGGGGATGCGCCACTCACCTTTTGCGAGGTCGAACTCTTTCCACTCCGCGGCGCGAAGTTCAGTAGGTCTCGTAAATACTAGCGGAGCTAGCTTCAACGCACAGACCAGAGGAAAGTATCCGTCGTACTCATCAATTTCACTGAGGAGCTGTCCGACTTTTTTCGGGTCGGTTATGGCGGCGCGATGTGTGACCTTTCGCGGATGCAGTACGCCGCGCAGGCCATCCGCGATATTGTACTTCGCCTTTCCGAGGATTTCGGCGTAACGGAAAACCTGACTGACGATCTGCACCACGCGGCGGGCAGTCTCGTGGTGTCCTTTGTCGTCCAGCGGTTTCACGATCGTGAGTAGATCGACCTTTTCCAGCTTGTGGATAGGCCGTTTGCCGATGACCGGGAAGATGTACGTCTCAAGTCGATACATCACGGTGTTCCGATGCTTCTCGGAAAACGCGCTCATGCGGACGCGATGCCACTCTCTGGCGATATTCTCGAAGGATTCACGCTCTTCGGCTCGGCGTTCTTCCTTCTGCTTTTTCTTCTGCTCGGAAGGATCAATGCCCTTGTCGAGCATAACCTTGGCTTCTTCTTTCCTTGCCCGCGCGTCGCGCAGGCCGACGGTGGGATATCTGCCGAAGCTGAGCAGTTTGGTCTTGCCGTCGAAACGGTAGCTCATGCGCCAGAGCTTACTGCCGTTCGACGGGACGTAGAGGAAAAGCCCCTCGCCGTCGAAATACTTGCGAGGCGAGCTGGCGGGTTTCACATTGCGGATAAAGGTATCCGTGAGAGACATTTGGGGTACTCCTTGATTTTGGATTTCTTTGGATCAAAGGATACCCATGCGGACAAAAAGCTTTTATTTAATAACCGGTTATTCCTGTGGGTATCGGAATATGCATAGCACATCCATACCCACAAATATACCTACAAAAAAGATGGATGCAAACGGACGAGGCTGGATTTTGGGGAACTGGA
>JAZQMJ010000186.1:0-8548 GCA_045543435.1 Mailhella sp. | reverse complement strand
GATCAAGGGTGCCCGCGAGGAGCATACGGCCATCGTGGACTTCATCAAGAACAGTTTCGATTCCTGGGTGGCCGCCGATGGCAAAGCCTAATGGTTGCACTCCCGCTTTCGTAGGCGACTGCTGTCGCAAAGCCGGATTCGAGACCACGCCGGAACAGGCTGGACAGCTTTCAGCCTATCTCTCCCTGCTCATGCAGTGGAACAAGGTCATGAATCTTGTGGGGGCGCGGCACTGGCGCGACGCGCTTGACGACCTTGTGATGGACAGCTTCCACCTGAATGCTTTCCTGCGTTCGCAGGTCCTGCCCGCCCTTCCCGCTTCGCCGTCCTGCTGGGACCTTGGGTCCGGTGCGGGCCTTCCCGGCATACCTCTGCGCATACTGTGGAACGAGGGCGACTACTGGATGGTGGAATCCCGCGACAAGCGCACCATCTTCCTTTCTACTGTCCTTGCCCGTTCTCCCATTCCGGGCACACATGTGTTCCATGGGCGCGCCGAGCAGTTCATGGAGGGGAAGAAGGCCGACCTCATCGTCAGCCGCGCCTTCATGCCGTGGAAGGAACTGCTCGAGTTCATCAAGGGGCATCTCAACCCCGGCGGGCAGATAGTCTTCCTCACTCTGGAAGAGCTGAAGGTCGAGGACGGAATGGACTGGATATCCACCGGGCATGCATCCTATAAGGTCGGCAAGGATACCCGCCACTTCTGCGCTTTTGCCGAGAAGCAGGCATAGCCGGTCGAAAAAAAGTAAAAGAAAAGCCGCTCGTTTTCGGGCGGCTTTCTTCATAAGTACTGGTCAGGCTTAGTCGAGCTTTTTCTGCTCGCCCACGCTTTCGATATACTTCTTGCGGCATTCGTAGGAGCAGAAGTACAGGGTCTGGTCGCCGTTGCGGACGGTGATGGCGCTGTCTTTCTCCACATAGGTCCCGCAGACAGGGTCTTTGACCATCTCGCCGGATTCCATGCGCTTCTTTTTCTTTTCAGCGTCTTTTTCAGCCTTCTTCTTGTTGTCGTTCATGAAAAGGCGGTACAGCACATAGCAGACCAGCGCAACGATGGCGACTTTGATGAGCATTGTTCTCTCCTGGGTGTTTATGAGGGCCGCAGACTGCGGGAGTCAGCATACAGGGGGTGATTCTATTGGAAAATGTCTGAACCTTCAAGCCGATAATCCAGCTTTTTGAGCAGGTTTTCCACGCTGTCCAGCCCGGGGACGACAAGGCTGGGAGCTATTTCCGCCAGAGGGACGAGCACGAATGCCCGTTCGTGCATGCGCGGATGAGGCAGGATAAGGTGGGGATCGGCATCATGCACTTCCTGCCCGAAAAGGAGGAGGTCCATGTCGATGACGCGGGGGCCGAAGCGGTCTCCGGCATCGCGCACACGCCCCAGCTCCAGCTCTTTTTCGAGCATGGCGTCCAGCAGAGCTTCGGCAGACACGCTGTTTTCGCAGTCGAGGCTTACGACCTGGTTCAGGAACCAGGGCTGGTCTTTGCGCCCCTGGGGTTCCGTGCGGTACAGGGAAGATTCCCCGCTGATGACCACGCCGGGGATACTCGCGAGAGCGGCACGGGCCTTGGCAAGATGTTCCTGTGCATCTCCCATGTTAGAGCCGATGCAGACAAAGGCCTGTATCATAAATGCGTCACCTCTCCTGTCAGGATTTTCTACCGGGTGACGATAGCGTAAAATGCTCGTTTTGACCAGCCAGATGGAAGTGACAGCGTGCCTCGGTCGGCGGTATTTTCTTTGTTTTTTCCGGCGGGTATGCATACTGCGCTTGCCATGCCTTCTTCCTCCATGATAGAAAAAGGCATGAAATCGGCATTTCGTTCTCTTTTTTTCTGTATAGGCATGCTTTTTCTGGCAGGCCAGCTCTCTGGCTGCGGCCTCATCCGTGAATATTCCCGTCCTCAGGGGCCTAAGCCCGTCCAGCTCATCGAGGCTGAACCTGTCAGCTATGATGTTGAGATAAAAGTGGAAGATGTTCCGGCCGGGCAGGATTCCGGGGCACTCAGTTCCGGCATGGAGCCCCATAGCCAGCTCATACAGCTCAAGGACAAGCTGCCCGACGGCGTACTGGGACTCATGCGTCGAGCTCATGCCGACTGCGACAGCGCAGAGAAGTACCTGCGTTCTCTCGGCTACTACGACGGACGGGCCGATGTCGCGGTCGTCGAGCCGGAGGCGGAAGGCGGGAAGGCACACGTCGTGCTCACGCTTTTTGCCGGTGCGCTTTATACGCTGGGCAGAACGGAACTGATCTTCGAGCCGGCTCTCATCCCCCTTCCTGAGAGCGAGGAAACGCTCAGGCGGCCTGTCCCGAAAATGGTGGACGGCCTTGAAAAGGGGCAGCCCGCCCTGGCCAGCTCCGTACTGGATGCCGTGGACAAACTTCCCGAAAGTTTTCATAAGGCCGGCTATCCGTGGGCAAAGATCGCTTCCACTCGGAATATCCTCGACAAGACCCGCAAGACGCTGGATGTCGAAGTCACTGTCGATGCAGGCCGCCCCGCCCGCATGGGCGAGGTCATCGTCAAAGGCGAGAGCGGAGTCGAGCCTGAGTACATCGAACAGCTCAATACCTGGAAAAAGTGCGCCGTGTGGAGCAGCGACCGCATTTCCCGTTATCGTGAACGCCTGCAGAAGCTTGGGCTTTTCCGTTCCGTAGATATCAAGCCTGCGCCGCTTTCCGAAGCTCTGGTCTCGGAAGGTGAAGAGGCTGTGGAGCTTCCTGTCGTCGTTGAAGTGAAAGACTCCAGCTTCCGTACCATAGGCGCGAGTACCCGCTACTCTACCGATACAGGTTTTGGTATCCAGGGCGAATGGCAGCACCGGAATCTCTTCGGGGCAGGCGAGAAGCTCACGCTCAATGCTCCCTTCGCCCAGGACAAGAGAGGCCTGCAGGCCGACTTCGAAAAGCCCTGCTTCCTCCATCGCAGTCAGAAGCTCCTGCTCGGCGGCTCTGTTCTGCAGGAAGAGACTGACGCCTACGATACCGAAGCGGCGAATGCCTATATCGGCCTTGAACGCCGCCTTTCCCGGAGCTGGTGGGCCAGCGTGAAGCTCTTTGCCGAAACCGGTACTGTCACTCGCGATGAGGATGAGGAATACCGCTATACGAGCCTTATCCTCGGCCTTCGCCGCGATGGACGCGATCACTTCATGAACCCCACCTCGGGCACCATGCTGGAATTGGAAGTTGCCCCCACCGGCGGCTATTACGAAGGGAATTTCAGCGGCGTTTCCGCCAAGGCCGCGCTTACCGGCTACTGGTCACCCTTCGATGTGGACTGGCTGGTACTGGCTGGCCGCTATTCCGTGGGTTCCTTCTTCGGCGTCGATATCTCCAATATTCCCCCTCCCCTGCGTTTTTACTGCGGTGGCGGCGGATCTGTACGCGGCTATGCCTATCAGGCCATCGGCCCTGAGGACCGCTGGGGCGAACCCCGCGGCGGCCGCTCCTTCCAGACTGTCAACCTTGAAGCCCGTTTCCGTGTGACCAAGGATATCGGCATAGTACCCTTCGTTGACGGCGGTATGGTCTATGAGGATGAGATCCCTGATTTCGCTCAGGATTTCCAGTGGGCCGCCGGCATTGGCCTGCGATACTATACGGCCATTGGCCCTATACGTTTCGATGTTGCCGTACCTCTGGATAAGCAGGACGACGACAAGGGATATCAGTTCTATATCAGCATTGGGCAGGCATTTTGATGGACGATACGAAGTTCGACGACAAGACTGTGGAACACTCTGCCCAGCATGCCCCTCAGGAGGACAAGCCGGGCGGAAAGTCTGAGAAAAAGAAGCGCGGGCCTGTGCGCCGTGTCCTTCGCTGGACAGCCTTCGGCATGGCCGGGCTTCTGGGGCTGGTTGCGGCCTCTGCGGGCGGCGGCCTTCTTTTCCTGCGATCGGACATGGGAGAGCGCTGGCTGACGGATACGGCCAATACGGCTCTGGGCTCTCTTCCTTCCGGGCTGAGTGGCCATATCTCCGCATTCAAAGGTCCTCTTCTCAGCGAAGCGCATCTGGAAGGCCTCGTTCTCAAAGACAGGAAGGGCGAATGGCTCAGGGCAAAGAGTGCTAACCTGCGCATAGACTGGTCTGCCCTGCCCTCCGCTTTCGTCATTTCGGAGATATCCCTCGACCATCCTGTGCTTCTCCGTGTGCCGGAAATGGAGCCTTCTTCCGAGCCCGCTCCAGTTTCCGAACCTTCTGCCTCCCCTCAGGAGGCATTGGGCAAGCTTGATGACTTTCTGAAGAACTGGCCGGAGCGCCTTCCTGCCCTGCGGCTTGAAGAACTGGCCCTGCGCTCGGCCGAAGTGACGAAGGATGTCAGCCCCTTCCCCTTTACTGCCTCTGTCAAGGCTTCGGCTTCGGCCAGCCGCGAAGGGCTGAATGCCCGGCTGTCGCTCCAGCGTGAAGACGGCCCCTTGCCTGCCGATGCCCCGAACCGCCGGGCAGAGCTGGAAAGTTCCCTTGCCCCTGGTCTCAAGTTCAAGCTCGAGGCCGCCCTCAGCGATCTCGGTCTTGCTTCCGCCTTTGTCCCCGCCGAACTTGCCAAGTCTCCTGCTGTCAGCCTGGCCATAAATGGCGATGGCCCCATAGCAGACTGGAAAATGTCGCTGAGCGGCGTGCTGAGCGACAGTGCGCTGAGTGCTGAAAATGCCGCCAATGTCATCGTTTCTCTGGCTGGCCGTCTCGGTCTGCGCCCCTTGGAGAAGGCTCCGGAAGTTGAAGCCTCCCTTGAGGCGAAGACGGGCGGACTCTCCCAGCGTGTCTGGACTCTGGCCGGGCAGAAGGATGGTCGTCTTTCTCTGAAACTCGATGCACGAGCCGCCGCAGGAGACGAGACTTCTGCCAGCACGAAGCTGGAGATTTCCCTTGCCGACATGCAGTGGGGCACTCCTCTGCTGGACGCCCTTCTGGGAAAGGATGTCTCTGCCGGTACTTCCGCCTCCGTCAAGCTTGCCGGGGGAGCTCTGGATGCTGAGCTGGAAAAGTTCTATGCCAAAGCCGGGCATATCGCGGCCGATGCGGCCGGTGCGCTGAAGCTGGATGGAAAAGGTCTGTACGCCTCTGGTTCGAGCGCGGAGCTGAAAGCTTCCGTAGCCTTGAACGATGCCGCGAAGCTTTCACCTGAGCTTTCCGGCGATGTGAAGGCGCAGGCCTCTGTTGCCGGTCCGTTCACGGCTTTGAAGACGGAACTCGGCCTTACGGGCAGCCGCCTCGACACGGCTTCCGTGAAACTCAAAGATATCGATGTCCGCCTCGGCATTCCTTCTGCCGACATCGCCCGCATTGCCGATGCCCTTTCCGGCAATGCTGTTGCCAAGGCCTCGAAAGCCCTCATGGAAGGTGCTCTCAAGGCTTCGGCGCAGGCCAACGGCTATCCTGTGGATATGGCCGCGAACTGGATGGTGAAGGAAGCAGGACGAGCCGGGCTCGATATCAGGCTTGAAGAGCTGGATCTTCAGGCTGGGGCCAACAGCGTTCTCGGGCAGATCGCCGCAAAGCTTGATACTTCCGCTCCTGCCCCTGCCAAGGGCAGTGTTGCGGCTATGGTCGGCTCTGCCCTTCCTGCGCTCGATGGCCGTCTCAGCATCGATATTTCCGACTGGGCCATGCTGAAGGACTTTTCCGGCCTTTCCATGGCGGGCGAGCCTCTGAAGTCTGAACTCGTTCTGACGAGCAAAGGCCGTCAGGATATGAAGTTCCAGGCCGACCTGCCCTCGTTCCATCTCGATGCTTCTGGCACGCCGATAGCTCTTTCGGGCCTGAGGCTCGACATGGCGGCATCTGATATCTGGGGCAGGCCTGCTGCTGGCATATCGGCAGGATTCAAGGAACTGAAAGCCGACAGGATAGTACAGGGAGAGACCTCTCTTACGGCAGAGGGCGGTCTCGGCGCTGTAAAGCTTGCTCTTGAGAGCAAGGGCGGCGTTGAAAGCACTGTGAAGGCCGAATGGAAGCCCGGCTCTGTGTATGTCGAAGAGCTGAACGCGAAGTTCCTTCCTGAGAGCCTTGGCCTGCCCAAGGGGCCGGAAGCCGGTCTCAGCCTTACCTCTCCTGTCACTGCATCCTACAGCGGTGATGCTGTGACGCTGTCGCCCTTCACTGCCGACATCCTTCCCGCGGGTCATATTTCCCTGGAAGGCCGTTTCTCCCCTTCTCAGCTGAAAGGACAGCTTGCGCTGAACGGGCTGGATCTCAAGAACTACCGTCACTTCTCTCAGGGACTGCCTGCAGGTCTTGTCGAGATGCAGGCGGCTTTTTCCGGCTCGCCTCAGGCCCCCTCGGGAAACTTCAAGGTCAACTTGAAGGATATAGCTATGCCCGGAAGCGCCCTGAAGCCTATCGATGCCGATCTTACCGGCGAGATAGGCAAGAATGGGCGGCGGCGCATGCTCACGACCAGCCTCGTTCTGCCGGAAAAGTCTCTCAAGGCCCTGAGTCTGGATCGCTTTGCATTCTCGGCAGAGGTGCCCTTCACGTCCCCGTCTTCCGGCATGGCCATGCCCGACATGAAGGCGCCTTTCAGTGCTGAGTTTGCCATGGATGGTCAGGTCGCCGGGCTGTGGAAGCTGGTACCTGCGGCAGATATGAGCCTTTCCGGCATACTGAATGCTGAAAGCCGTATAGGCGGGACGCTGTCTTCACCCGTAGTCACTGCCCATGTTTCTCTGGATAAGGGGCGTTTCTTCGATATCCTGAACGGCGTCGGCCTGAACCGCATACAGCTCAAGCTCGATGCGGAACAGTTCGATGTCATGAACCGGAAGGCGAAAGACAAGGTCACCTTCTCCATGTCCGGCCGCGCCGGCAGCAAGGGCACGCTTGAACTTGGCGGCTGGCTCGACCCTGCTACCATGGCTCTCGATATCGACGGCTCCATGAAGGAGCTTGCTCCTTTGCGCCGTCAGGATGCCAAGGTCATGCTTTCCGGCACGCTGGGCGTCAAGGGCACAGTGGACAGCCCCATAGTCAAGGCTGACATCACTGTGGACAAGGGGCAGATAGAACTCTCCAAGCTTCCCGGTTCTTCCATTCCCGAGCTCGAAATATGGACTCCGGAAAAGGAAGAGGCGAAGAAGGAAAAGCCCGCTTCTCCCGGTCGCCTTGACGTTACCGTTCGCATCCCCAACCAGTTCTTCGTCCGAGGCTACGGCCTCGACTGCGAATGGGGCGGCATACTGCGCATAGATTCCCCCCTCAATCAGCCTGCTGTGGGCGGTCGCCTCAAGGCTGTGCGCGGCAGTCTCGATATCCTTGGCAAGACTTTCAAGCTGGCTGAGGGCGAGGTGCGTTTCGACGGCGGCTGGCCGGTGAGCCCTCTGCTCAATATCGACATGGAGTATGTGGCCTCCAACCTTACGGCCAATATCCTCGTTTCCGGAACGGCATCCAATCCCAAGCTGACATTGACGAGTCAGCCTGCATATGCTCAGGATGAGATCATCTCGCAGATCATGTTCGGCCAGTCTTCCGGCTCCCTCAGCCATGTTCAGGCCATACAGCTTGCCAGCAGTGTGGCCACGCTTACGGGCTTCGGCGGTGGCGACGTCATGGACATCGGCCGCAAAGTCCTCGGCGTAGACGTGTTCCGTGTCAATTCCGACAATGACGGCGATCAGTCCGATGTTTCCACCACGTCCCTCGAAGTTGGTACCTATGTGCGCGACAATATCTACGTCGGCATGGAACAGGGCGTGGGCAAGGACGCAGAGACCGGCGCTGTGGTCCAGATAGAGCTTCTGCCCAGCCTCGAAGTGCAGGCCAAGGCTGGCAGTAAGGATACGGAAGTCGGCCTCGAGTGGAAAAAGAACTACTAGAAGGAAAGATATATGGAATATAATGAGAAAGGCTACGACCTTACTTTTCAGGTCCGCTATGGCGAGATAGGGGAGAACGGCGTAGCCACCCTGGCGGCTCTCGGCAACTGGCTGCAGGAAGCCGCCGGCCTCAGCGCCGACTCTCTGGGCTTCGGCGAGAGCGAACTTCTGCACTGCAATGTGACATGGATACTCACCCGCCTTGTCCTTCGCATAGCCCGCCTTCCCCGGGCAGGCGAGGCCCTGCGTGTCCATACCTGGCCTTCCACGGCGGAAAAGCTCGCCCATCGCGGCTACGAGGTCTTTGACGGCGAGGGCAGGCTCATCGTGAGCGGCGGAAGCGCCTGGACTACCATGGACCTTGCTTCTCGCAGCATATGCGCCGTGCCGGAGGAGATAGCCAGTCGTTTTCCTGAAAATCCTCGCCCCTGCGATCCTTTTGTGGGGCGCGTCATCCCTCGCATCAAAGGGGACAGCGCGTCCTCCTGCCTGCTTCGCGTCCGTCGGGATGACCTCGATATCAACGGCCATGTGAACAATACCCGCTACCTTTCGTGGCTCATGGAGACCCTGCCTCCCACGCCTATGCTGTCCCGCGAAGGAGAGACCGGAGCTGAGCCGCTGGTCCCCCGCCTGCTCGACATCACGTTCCGTGCGGAATGCTTCCCGCAGGAAGAGCTGGAATGCCTGAGAAGTCGGATCGTAGCCATGT
>JAZQMJ010000185.1:0-3634 GCA_045543435.1 Mailhella sp. | reverse complement strand
CGGCTCGGCGAGGGCGGGTTGCTCTGCTGCCACCGGCTGCGGCTCAGCAGCGGCGGGTTGCTCTGCTGCCACAGGCTGCGGCTCGGCGGGGGCGGGTTGCTCTGCTGCCACAGGCTGCGGCTCGGCGGGGGCGTCAACTTCGGATGCAGGCTCCTGTTCTGCAGCCAGGCGCCGCGCAGCAAATGCAGCGGCTCGTTCCTGTGCATCCTTCCGGCTCTGCTCCACTTCCGCTCGCTTGTCCGGCGAATCGGGGTGAATCAGTGAGCCACATTCCTTGAAATAAGCGCACAGAGCGCGGGATGCCTTGGAATAAAAACGGTCGTAATGAATTCGCAGCGAGCGGCCGCGGCGGTTCAACTCATTCACATCGGCGCCGGCTTCATACAGCAGGCGGGCAATTTCAACTGCCGCCTCAGGGTCATCCTTGCGACGAGCAGGAATGTTGAAGAGCAGCTCATGCCCATAGCGACGCGCGCGAGCAGACGTCTTGATATCTGCACCGGCCTCCAGCGCCAGGCGCACCCCCTCCACATCTCCCTTTCTCACCAGGTCTATCAGCGGAATCGTTCCCACCTCACCTCTGGAAGCCGCGGAAGCAGGCATCCTGGAGCTGCCGGTTTTCATCACGCCACTCTTCTTCAGCAAAGCTTTCAGCTCGGCATTGTACCACTCGGGCGTGAGCGCCCAGCCGGCCATGCGCTTTTTCAAATCCTGATTACCATATTGGAGCAAGAGCGCACGCATGGCGTGGTTGTGCGATTCCTTACCCAGCTCGCAGAATGGAGTAGTGGAAACGACTCGGTTCCCTTTCCACGTCGTCATGCTGGCATCCGGGTCTGCTCCGCGCTCCAGCAAGGTGCGAGCCATTCGCACGCGTGCGGCGGCCGTGCGGGCATTCATGAAACGCACCAACAGGCCCAGCGGCGTATCCCCCACATAACCCAGCTGCTGCCAGTCTATAGGGCGAGGGTCTACAACCGCTCCTCGCTCCAGCAAGGCATTGAACAGATTTTCATCCGCATACACACAGGCGGCCTGCAGCGCGGTAAATCCGCTGGGCGAGACGGCATCTGCCTGCCCGCTTTGCAGAATGCCATACAGCAAGGCCGGCATTTCGCTCTGCCAGCTCCACTGGCCTCGATAGATCCCAGAGTTTTCCTCGATGACCATGGGGTTATCGTGCGGGTCGTTCGAGGGGCGCACATCCGCAATGCCGGTTCGCCCGGCCAGTAGATCCAGAGAAGAACACAGCTCTATGCTCCACTCTGCAGCATGCAGAGCGGGAGCAAGCATCAGGGCAGCGATAAATGCAGATACTTTCATTCTGGAATCAGGAAACGGCGGCGCGCTCCTATTCTCCCTTATTCCCTTCGCAGCGTCAAGCTCATTCTCTGACTTTCGCCATCAACGTACGCGGAAACCCGCCACAAAGACCATGCGGTTTTGTGGCGGGTTCAGATTGGAGAAATTGTGCCTTCGGCTTCTGTATCAGCGTCCATGCCTGCAGACCTCCTTCCGATTGTGTACCACGGGGCGGCGGCGCTTGTCCATCTTATGCGGCTTGCAGCACTGGCCGCAATGGTGACGCGACACCTTGTGCTTCACCACAGGACGATGCTCATGCACACAGCAATGCTGCACCTTTCCGGAACTGAAGCTGATATGCAGGCCCGCCGCCTGCGACTGACTATTGAGGGCGAACATCGCAACACAGGCGATTACAGCTAATTTGGCAATGTATTTTTTCATAATCTTTGTCTTTTTTACGTGCAGGACTTCATGCCCTGTACACATACCAAGCGCACCGGATAATGATTTTTATTTGAAGTTTTCAATATTTTTCAAAATTCTTTTTTGGGGAGGCTGAAAACCCGGAATTCTCGTGAGGAATACCAGAAAAAAGCAGATAATCTGAGCTTAATGGGATTTACAATTGACGAGTGACTATTGACAATTGAAGAAATTTCGCTGGCCTTGGCCCGACCGAATTTCAATTAATCATTACATTAAACACCTAATTATCAAGAAATTCGCATACCGGATACACTAAGAAGCAAGCGGCGGTTTAATTCAACGCATCTTTCTTTTCTGCCTCCGCGGTGATGGCAAACACACGCATTGGAATCATACTACGGTATGACTCCGCCGTTTTAGGAAGGCATTATGCTCATCACTCTGCGTTTCTGATGCGTCTTAACAGTTGCATACACCGCGAACATCCTCTTGCAGCGCCTGTCTCCAAACGACTTCTGCTGCGGCGGAAAGCTCGCTGATTTGCACTAACGTTCTTGCAATACGGACAATTCGTAGTCTGCAGACGCCTTCTTCGTTCCATTTCCTTCTTACGAGCTGCTTCTTTTGCCTTACGCGCAGCTTCTGCTTTACGTTTTGCCTCTTCTATAGCCTTGCGCTTTGCTTCCCGGGCTTCCTCAGCCTTGCGAGCTTCCTCAGCCTTGCGAGCTTCTTCTGCCTTACGGGCAGCTTCGGCTTCTGCTGCTTTGCGGGCTTCTTCGGCCTTACGGGCCTCTTCAGCCTTACGGGTTTCCTCAGCCTTGCGAGTCTCTTCTGCCTTACGGGCTTCTTCTGCCTTGCGTGCCTCTTCAGCCTTACGGGCAGCTTCAGCTTCAGCGGCTTTGCGGGCTTCCTCAGCCTTACGTGCTTCCTCAGCCTTACGTGCTTCCTCAGCCTTGCGAGCCTCTTCGGCCTTACGGGCAGCTTCAGCGGCTTTGCGGGCTTCCTCTGCCTTCCGGGCTTCCTCTGCCTTGCGAGCCTCCTCAGCCTTGCGAGCCTCCTCAGCCTTGCGGGCTTCCTCAGCCTTGCGAGCTTCTTCTGCCTTGCGAGCTTCCTCAGCCTTGCGTGCCTCTTCTGCCTTACGGGCAGCTTCAGCGGCTTTGCGGGCTTCTTCTGCCTTACGAGCCTCTTCAGCCTTGCGGGCCTCTTCAGCCTTGCGAGCCTCTTCAGCCTTGCGAGCCTCTTCAGCCTTACGGGCAGCTTCAGCTTCAGCGGCTTTGCGGGCTTCCTCTGCCTTGCGGGCTTCCTCTGCCTTGCGGGCTTCTTCGGCCTTACGAGCCTCCTCAGCCTTACGGGCTTCTTCTGCCTTGCGGGCTTCTTCTGCCTTTCGAGCTTCTTCTGCCTTACGGGCTTCCTCTGCCTTGCGGGCTTCCTCTGCCTTGCGGGCTTCTTCTGCCTTGCGAGCCTCCTCAGCCTTGCGTGCCTCTTCGGCCTTGCGGGCTTCCTCAGCCTTGCGAGCTTCCTCAGCCTTGCGAGCTTCTTCTGCCTTACGGGCTTCCTCAGCCTTGCGAGCTTCCTCAGCCCTGCGAGCTTCTTCTGCCTTGCGAGCTTCTTCTGCCTTGCGTGCTTCTTCTGCCTTGCGTGCTTCTTCTGCCTTGCGTGCTTCTTCTGCCTTGCGAGCTTCTTCAGCCTTACGTGCTTCCTCAGCCTTGCGTGCCTCTTCGGCCTTGCGAGCCTCTTCTGCCTTACGGGCAGCTTCAGCTTCAGCGGCTTTGCGGGCTTCTTCAGCCTTGCGAGCTTCCTCAGCCTTGCGAGCTTCTTCTGCCTTGCGTGCCTCTTCAGCCTTACGAGCCTCTTCAGCCTTACGTGCTTCTTCTGCCTTGCGTGCCTCTTCAGCCTTACG
>JAZQMJ010000184.1:0-22116 GCA_045543435.1 Mailhella sp. | reverse complement strand
TCATGGTGCCGTAGTAGGTGTTGTCGGCCATCTTCTCGCGGGCCTGCTCGATGGTCACGCCCTTCTTGGCGCGAAGTTCGGCGTAGGTGGCGGAGAAGTCTTCGAAGTCGGCGGAGGTGGCGGGCTCGATGATCTCGGCGCCTTCCACGGACACGCCGAGTTCAGCGGCGCGGGTCTTGATCTTCTCTTCGTTGCCGAGGAGGATGATGTGGGCGACCTTGCGCTGGATGAGGATGGCGGCGGCGTTGATGAGGCGGTCTTCCTCGCCTTCGGGCAGGACGATGCGCATCATGTGCTTCTGGGCCTGTTCGATGAGGCCGAATTCGAAGAGGCGGGGAGTGATGTGGCCTTCGCAGGAATCGAGGATGCCGGCGAAATCGGCGGCCTTGCTGCTCACGGGGAAGGCGAAGTGGTCGTTCACGGCCTTTTCGTCTTCAGCGGACATGCCGGTGAGGAACACGCCGAGCAGTTCCACAGCCTGTTCCTTCATCTGGCACTGCCAGGTCATCACAGTGGCGATGACTTCGGCGGCGGCGCAGCCTTCGCCGTTGATGACGAGCATCACGGGAGTGCCCATGTTGGCGGCGAGGCAGCCGTTGAGGGCGCCCTCGAAAGCGGCGCTCTTGCCTTCGAAGTCAGTGCCTTCGACGAGCACGAAGTCGGACTTGGCGGCGGCTTCCTTGTAGGAGGCGAGCACGGAGTCGATGAGTTCGTTGCCCTTGCCGGCGTTGATGAGGTCGCGGGCGGTGCAGAGGCAGGACACGGGGCGGAAGAGCACAGGGGCTTCAGCCTTGCCCTTGACGAGCTCCATCATAGCGGCAACGGCTTCAGCCTTGCCGGAGTTGGCCGCAAGGGCGGTCATGAAAAGAGTACGAGCCATGGGAGAACTCCTTGAAAGATTTATCTGCCGAAACGGAAAAGCTGAACAAAAAGATATGAGTTCGTTTATTGTAATATGCTGGCTGATTGAGTCAAGCGAAAAAGGCATGGCTCGGGCAGGGGGATGACTGATATAAGGTGCTGTTTTTATAAAGTAAGCGTGGAATCGTCCAAAAAATTGTTTGAACGCTCAATTTAATTTTTTCGGGCAGGCCGCGCTTGTGCCTTCGGTAAGGGGCGGGAACGAGCTTGACGGGAGGGAGAGCCTGCCGCGCAAGGATTCTCGCGGAAAGAGGCAGGCTGGGGTAGGGCAGAATCGGCGGAAGGGCGGAGTTAAAACAAAAAGGCCCGTCTTTCGACGAGCCTAAATGGCGAAGCGGAAGGGACTTGAACCCTCGACCTCCGGCGTGACAGGCCGGCGTTCTAACCGACTGAACTACCGCTCCAAATATGGATGGGGGATGACCCCTTTGTGTCGGCATGGTGGGCAGTACAGGACTTGAACCTGTGACCCCCGCCGTGTGAAGGCGATGCTCTACCAACTGAGCTAACTGCCCATGCGTTCGAAGGTGTTTACGGGAAAAGCCCTGGGCTGTCAACAGAAAAAATGAGGGGTAGGGAAAATCCGTCCGGCGCGTTCGGCGCGTCGAAAAAAAGAGAAAAAATATGCCGCAGACTGCTTGACATTTTATTTTGTCCGGCGTTAGCGTTTCTTCAACGCAATCGAAAGGAATCTTCCATGATCCGTACTTCTGCCACCATCTGCAAGATCGAAACCAACGCTTTCAGCTTTGGCTTCTTCTTTTACTTTAGCAGGTCCCGTGGTCGGAAGGATTGCTGACATCCACAACATGCAGAACTTCAGGCCGCGGGCGTAACGCCGGTGGCCTTTTTTTGCATGCTTTTTCCGGCATCGCCTGCGGCAGGAGCGAAATCTAAGAGGATGAACCTATGGAAATCGCCGCCAGTACCAGTGCAGCTCTTCTTTCCTCCCCTCCCTGACAGAAGCTTTTTTCTGTATCTTCTTAACTGGGGAAGCATTGCAATAGAACAGCTCGAGCGCACAGCATACAGGAGATGAGTCATGAAAAGGTATTATCAGCCGGAAATAGAGACCGCATCGGCAGAAGAGATCAGGAAGATCCAGCTCGAACGCCTTCAGGCTCAGGTGAAGCGCGTTTATGAGAACGTGCCTTTCTACCGCGACAAGATGGACAAGGCCGGAGTGAAGCCCGAAGACATCCGTGAACTTGCCGACCTCGCCAAGCTTCCTTTCAACTATAAGCAGGATCTGCGCGACACCTATCCCTACGGCATGTTCGCCGTTCCGCTCAAGGACGTGGTGCGCCTGCACGCCTCCAGCGGCACCACGGGCAAGCAGGTGGTGGGCGGCTACACCCGCAAGGACCTCGACATCTGGGCCGACTGCTGCGCCCGCGCCCTCACTGCCGCCGGATGCTCCGACGAAGACGTGGTGCATGTCTCCTACGGCTACGGCCTGTTCACGGGCGGCCTCGGCGCGGACGGCGGCGCCATGAAGCTCGGCGCTGTGACTGTGCCCGTTTCCAGCGGCAACACGAAACGCCAGGTCAATATCCTTAAAGACTTCGGCTCTACCATACTCATGTGTACGCCTTCCTACGCTCTGCACATCGCGGAAGTCATGCGCGACATGGGCGTGAGCAAGGATGAGATCTCCCTCAAGGCCGGCGTGTTCGGCGCAGAGCCGTGGACGCATGAAATGCGTCTCCAGATAGAAGATATGCTCGGCATCAAGGCCTACGATATCTACGGCCTCACCGAGATCATCGGCCCCGGCGTGGCCTTCGAATGTGAAGAGCAGAGCGGCATGCATGTGAACGAAGACCACTTCATCGTGGAAGTCATCGACCCCGAGACCGGCGAAGTGCTGGGCGAAGACGTGCAGGGCGAGATAGTCTTCACCTGCCTCACCCGCGAAGCCTTCCCGCTCCTGCGCTACCGCACGCGCGACATCGGCGTCATCACCCGCAAGAAGTGCTCCTGCGGCCGTACGCTCATCAAGATGACCAAGCCCCGCGGCCGCACCGACGACATGCTCATCATCCGCGGCGTGAACGTGTTCCCCAGCCAGATCGAGACTGTTCTCATCGAACAGGGCTACATGGCCAACTACCAGATAGTGGTGGACCGCGTGGACAACTTCGACACCATCGAGGTCCAGGTGGAAATGACGCAGGAACTCTTCACCGACACTGTGCGCGGCATTGCCGTGCGCGCCCGCGAACTGACCGAAGGGCTGAAGTCCATGCTGAACATCAACGCCAAGGTGACCCTGCTCGAACCCAACACCCTGCCGCGTTCCGAAGGCAAGGCCAAGCGCGTCATCGACAACCGCAAGCTGCACGACTAGGAGGATACCATGGTGAAACAGCTTTCCATCTTCGTTCAGAACAAGTCCGGCAAGCTTGCCGCTTCCCTCGCTGTGCTCCGCGATAACGGCATCGACGTGCGCGCCCTGACCATCGCCGACACCCCCGACTTCGGCATCCTGCGCCTGCTGGTGGACGATGCCGCCAAGGCCGAGGCGGTGCTGTCTGCGAACGGCTTCCTCGTGCAGGGCACTGACGTGGTGGTCGTGCCCGTGCTCGACGAGCGCGGCGGCCTGGCCGCTCTGCTCGAACCCATGGCCGAAGCCGGCGTGAATATCGAGTACATGTATTCGCTCATCGCCCGCGACGCCAAGGACGCCTACATGGTCTTCCGCGTCACGGACAGCGCGGCCTTCCTTGCCATGCTCAAAGAGAAGGGCCTGAAAAACGTAGGCCCCGACGAGCTGGGCATCAGGTAATCTGGACAGATAAACGATAAAGAAAAAGGCAGACCCTGAAACGAGGCCTGCCTTTTTCTTTTGCTGATTAACGCCTTTAGGTGGTTGAGGGAGCGTAGCGACCGAAACAGTAAACCACCGGCTATGCCGGTGGAACCCAAAACGTTATACATAAAAAACACCTTTTCGATAGAACGGAGTTGTTCAAGCTCCCGTCCACAATCGAAAAGGTGTTTTTTATGGCGAAAGAACAAAATCTGGCACATACGAAATGGCTGTGTAAGTACCATATTGTCTTCACCCCAAAGTATAGGAGAAAACTTATCTATGGGCAATACCGTGAAGAGATTGGAAGAATTTTACGACAGCTATGCAGTTACAAAGGGGTGGAGATTCTGGAAGGGCATATGATGCTCGACCATGTTCACATGCTAGTGATGATACCACCCAAGTATTCCGTGTCATCGTTTATGGGCTACCTGAAGGGTAAGAGTTCCCTTATGATATTCGATAGGTATGCTCATCTGAAGCACAAGTTCGGCAATCGGCGATTCTGGAGCATTGGGTATTATGTCAGCACAGTAGGGTTGAACGAAGCGACGATTCGCAAGTATATCCGAGAGCAGGAACATGCCGATAAGATGTTCGATAAACTGACAACCAAGGAATATACGGATCCGTTTAGTCCGAAGCAGGGCAAGCTCCTTTAGGAGCTGTTACGAGTGAACAGACACGGGGGCTTGAACCCTAGAGATAGGAAAGGCGCCGGCTTTATGAGTTCAAGCCGGCGCCTTTAGGCGCGAGTTAGTAACATGCCCTTACAGGGCTGAGCAAGCCACCCGTTTTACGGGTGGTCCTGACTGGAGAAAAATATTCTGAGGCGATTAAACACAAAAAGGCTCATCTTTCGATGAGCCTAAATGGCGCGGAAGGGATGTCAATGTATATATAATATCATGTTTTTACAAGAGAAAAAAATTTTAAAAATTTTTTTTATACCAACACTTGTACCAACAAAATTTGCCCGTAACTCCGGGGTAATGATTTCAGCAGGTTACGCAAAAATCTGTGGGACATGGATCTTCGGAGGTTAGTCGTTTGTATCGGCTGATATTTCCACTGGTTACGAGAATATCATGTTCAACATGTTAAGTTCGGCAAAAAGTACCCCCGCCCGAAAACAGGATAAAAGGAGGATGTACCACACCTTTTGTTGGTATTTTTTCAGGAAAAAGGGATGTCACCTTATGCCGAGGACAGGCTGACGCTATGGCACAATTCCATCAATACGGCTGTTGGTACTGAAAGGGTGAGTCGAGAGGGGATACGGGAAATACCAACACACCCGACGGAATTCTGCTGATAATTGCCGTGTTGGTACAAGATCGATGCTCGCGAAGGGAGGCCGTATGTACCAACACTTGCTTTTATCACCGTGGATTTATTTACTTTTTCGGTAATATGTTTTTTGTTGTTGGTACCGAGAGGTTCTTTTTTTCTGTTGGTTGGGGCGGACTATCTTTTAAAGGAAAGCGAGTATCCCTCATCCTTCTCCCGTCGGGCGGTCTGCCTTTTTCGCCGTACCTCTTCGGCTTTCATACGGGCGATGGTCATATCTCCCAATGCACCATAGCTGACGCGGGCGATGGTTTGGACATACTCGATCTTATCCTCCCGGGCAGGTCGCTCTGCCGCCCACGGACTGTTCCGGTAGATGGCGTTGATAGCGTCACCTTTCGCGTGGCCATCGAGCCGCATACGCATGGCGACAGTGGCATCGATCATCGAACCGTCGATGCCATTTCCAAGCTCCTGCTCTGCTTTCTTACGATACTCTTCGTAAACCAGAGGAGTTCCGTATGCCTTGGTGAAGGAGAACTTCTCGATAGGGGCATCCGGCCTGATCTTGCGTCTATGCCGCCAGAGGGCCGATTTTCTCATGTCTTTCTGCATCAGCCAGAGGCGGAACGTTCTCTGAAGAGGCTGTTGTGAGGGCAGAACGACTTGCGCCTGCTGACGTTTTCTATTCTCTTGTCGAAGCTGTTCTTTCAGGAAGTGCCGCCCGATGTTCATCATAGGTAGGCCATAGCGGGAAAGACGGCGGAGTGAGTTCTCGCGGCGGGCCTTTCGTTTCTCCTCCCAGCGTTGAAGCGCATCCTTTTTCTGTTTCAGAATAAGGGCGCGCTTCTTCTTTTCTGTTTCCTGCTCCTGTAGGTACTCGCGCCAATCTTCCTCGAACATGGTTTCGACTTCTGTGACGGGTTCAGGCGTGAGGCGCGGTCTTTCGTTGGAGTAGTTACCTTCCTCAAACGCTCCCAGTCGCTTGACCAGTTTCGGCAGACTGAACGCCCTGTCCACGCTCGATGCCTTGACCGCCACATTTCCTACCCAGACCAACGCTCCCGAACCTTTTTTCTCGAAGCGTAAGCCTACTTCGGCGAGACCAGTGTGGAGTTCTCGCCATGAGGTCGCTTCCTTAATAATAGTCCGGCCTCGTTCCTGGGCGATGCGCTGGGCCGACTTCTCTCCCGTAGCGTTTTCTCGACTTTCGGCTCGTGAGCAGATGTTCGCGGTATCTCGCGTGGTCTTTTCCCAGAACGCACCGGCTCGGCTCGGCCGGAACACTCGGTTCTCTTCGCTCTGCCAACATTGGATATGTTCGATTTCGGCAATGGCAATATGCGCAAGGTCAATGTCGAAACCGTGGTTCGGACGGCGTACTTTGAGCGTGTCGGGATTCACCCGGTTCACTACGATATGAACGTGCGAATTCACCGTGTTCTTATGCTGAACGTAGAACGTCTGATGACCTTCCAGCTCCATGAGCTGGAGAAAATATTGAACGGCAAAGTCCACCTTTTCAGGCGTGGGCTGTTCTCCATCTTTCCAGCTCAGAACCCAATGCGTGACCGGCATCTTGCTTTGGATAGACTCTTCAGCAAGGGCGATCATTTCGTTCTTCTGAGCGGCTCGAGTCATTGTGAGGAAATTCAGTATGCCGTAATGAGCGAGCTTTTTCCGTCCAAGCTCGTCATAGGGAGCGAAGATATAATCCACAAGTTCCGAAATCATGACGGCCTTGGACTTGCTGAAGTTCGTGCGCTTCATCTTTTTGACGATCATTCCCGACACAGCCTCTCAATGGCCAGCCGAACAGCCTCAAGCGTATCCTCCATTTTGAGAAGAGCCTGCTGACCGCCTGCTTCGCGGACGCTTTCAAAGTTGTGCTTGAGCAATCCGCCCAGCCGTCTGAGCTCGCGGATGGTCTGTCTGTCTGTTCGTGACGTGACGGGCCTGCCGCCGAAGCAGAGTCGGCGGATATACTCCGAGACTGAGATCCCTGCCGCGTCTGCCTGCCTTGCCAGTCGTTCATTTTCTTCGGCGCTGAGCCGCAAGGTGCGGCGTGCCTCAAAACGGCCCCTGCCGTTGCTTTCATCTTCCATATTGCCTTCCTTTGCTTTGGAGTGTGAGAAGCGAAGCGCCGAACGCTCGGAGTCCAGAGGCAGAGCCTTTGGCAGGAGGCTGCGTCTGTTGTCAGACAGGCGCCATCCTGCAAGGAAAAACCCTCTTCGGGAGATTCGTGGACTTGGGCTTGGCTATGCCTTGTGGAGGCCTTCAGCTCTTTCGCTTTTGGGAAGAAATCTATCGCAAAAACGACTTCATACGCCAGCAAAAAAGAAAGTTGCTCCGTATTGGATTCATGTGGACAAATTTTCGTGTCGCAAAATGTAGGCAGAGTAAAAAGTTGTCAGTTGCTCAAAAAAGTTTTTAGTCCAACATCATCCATAAATGGACATCGTAATGCGTTGGCATCCACTGAGGATGTTTGAATAAAAAGTTCGTTATGTGCTATAGATGTTCTCTTCACTATTTCATTAAAAGGAGATTTATCTATGGCTAAAGCAGTTATCTATTCGGACGAAGATGTCCTCGCGGCACAGCAGGTTCTTCGAAACAAGACGGCCCGCAAGGTCGGGTGAACGCGCTCTCAGGTCGCGGAATTCCTCGCGGGCGACATTCGTAAGGCAATCGATCAGGGCTACAGCCTGAAGGATATCAAAAACATTCTCGCAGAAGCGGGGATAGCCGTTTCGATTGCCAAGATGCAGGCGATTCTGGAGAGGGAAGGGCAAGCGGTTCAGAACGACTCGGCGGATTTACTTAAAAAGAAAACGCCCGATAGCACAGGCGTGATAGACATATCGCAAGCTAGGGAAAGCGAATGAAAAACTTTTCCAGCTCGCACATCTTAGAAGGCCTTCACGTTGCTACCTGCTTTCTAAGATGAGTGTCATAGTTGAGAGGAGCTGATAAACTCGAATTTTGAGTAAAAAAAGACCCAGACTGGTGCGCGAATTTCCATAGGAAACTGAAGCGTTCTGGGCGTGTTGTGTTTAATATGTTCAGAGCTTTGGAAAAGTCAAATTTTTTATCGGTTGATCTTTTTGCCGCTTGAAAAATAATGACCTTCTATAGGTGGAGCGGTAAGAACTCTTTTCCCCTCAGTCTTTTTTTGGGGGGGACAGGTCGTCTCAGTTTTCCAATAAGGGCAATTGACAGCAGTAAACTTTTGTCGATAAAATTTTATTTTAGAGCACAATCTTTGAAAAGCAGGACACCATGACCGCCCCCAAAAAGAATCACGCCCTTCCTTCCGCAAAAGAAGTCCTTCTGCTCACTCTGCCGCAGATGGGGCTTATGCTTTGCCACCTTGTCATCGGCATGACAGACGTGTGGGCGGCGGGCAGGCTCGATGTGTCGGTTCAGGCCTCCATCGGAGTGGTGGCTCAGCTTTTCGCCATGCTCATGCTTCTCACATCGCTTATCGGCAGCGGATGTATGGCAACCGTGAGTCAGTCCCTCGGGGCAGGATTGCGCCGCAGGGCCGATCGCTACGCGGGGCTCATCGTTATGCTTTCCGCGTCCGCCGGAACGTTCATCGCGCTGCTGGCACTCCTCTGCACTCCGTTCATTTTCGACGCCCTGCAAGTCGCGCCGGAACTGCGTCCCACACTGTCCACCTTTTTCATGGCGTACTGCTGTCAGCTCCCGTTCTATTACGTGCTCATCATGGTGAATTCCATTTTCCGTGCACATAAGAAGGTGATGCTGCCCTTTGTCACGCTCCTCTTCATGGCACTGTCCAACGTGGTGGGCGACCTCGGCTTCGGCCTCGGCTGGTTCGGGCTTCCGGCCTTCGGTGAAGCGGGCATAGCGTGGACCACCTTTGCCTGCGCCGTGCTGGGGCTGAGCTCCAACATCGTGCTGGCGCGGCATTACGGACTGCTCGGCCGCTCCTCTTTTGCACCGTGGCGATGGAACCGCCGCGCCATGCCCTATCTTTTTAAGGTAGGGATGCCAGCCGCCGCAGGGAACATCATCGCTCAGACAGGCGGCCTCGTTACGCTTGCCATCATCGGTATGCTTCCGGAAAACAGCACAAGCGTACTTGCCGGAATGAGTGTGGGCAGTCGCGTCCACTCTATACTTATGTTCCCGCTGGGGGCGCTGAATATGTCCATGGTCATCTTCAGCGGCTATATGCTGGGGGCGGGCCAGCGCGACGGCCTGTACGCTTTCGGACGCAGACTGGCCCTGCTTACCGGGCTGGGTCTCGTTGCGCCGTCCGTTCTGCTCTGGCTCCTGCGCGAACCTGCCTCCGCCTTCTTTTCGACCGATGCCGCCGTTCTGGAACAGGCTTCGCTCTATCTCGTGTTCGCCTGCCTCGGCGGGCCGCTTGCAGGCATGACGGGCATACTCAACGGCCTGTTTTCCGGTGCGGGGGCGACTATCCTTTCCTGCCGCATTGGTGCTGTGACCTGCTGGCTGGTGAACATCCCGCTGGCGTGGGCCCTGGGCCTTGCACTGGACTGGGGCGCAGAAGGCGTGTATGCGGCCATGCTGGCTTCGCAGATCGCGGCCTTCTGCTGGGCGGCGGTTCTTTTCAAAAGCAAAAAATGGCTTGAATACGGCCTCGTAAAACGTCAAACTGTATGAAATAACGGAGGCCGTATGACGGAAGCCCTCATTACCTCTGAACGTGACGGACAGGAGAAGAAACTTTCCCCTGTTCTCGAAAACTACGTTGAGATCATCTTTAAGGAAGAAGCCCGGGAAGGTGCGGCCCGGGCCAAGTCTATAGCCGAAATCGCCGGCGTGAGCCGCTGTACCGTGACCAGCACCCTCAAGACCTTGAAGTCCCTCGGCCTTGTGGAGTACGAACCGTACAGCTTCATCCACCTGACGGAAGAAGGCCGCCGCATTGGGCGCGACCTCATGCACCGGCACGCCATCTTCCGCGAGTTCTTCCTTCATGTCCTGCATCTTGACGAAGCGCAGGCGGACACCGTGGCCTGCGAGATGGAGCATGTCACGCCGCCGGAAGTGATACGCCGCCTCGGGCAGTTCGTGCTCTTCATGCGTCCTCAGGAGATATGCGATACTTGGCAGGAGGCATACGAGGCACAGAAATCCCAGCTGCTCAAGAAGATGGAACAGGCGTGGAGCGACATGGGCCGCCTCGACGCTAAGGAAGAAACTCGAGAACTGAACCGAAAGTACCGCTGAGCCTGAACATTCCGAACATAGAACGCCAAAAAGAAGGCCGCCTCCTGAACGTATAGGGAAGCGGCTTTCTTATGTTGAGGATGGCCGGGGGAAGCCGCCTCCTGAATATTAAATGTTATCTGTCCGTCAGGCGGTAATGGACGGGGACCAGCACGTTGAGCGCGCCAGCCGAACCAACGTACAGGCCCACCAGTTTTTCACCAAGGCGGGAGGCGGCGGCATCAAGCACGCTTTTCCCGGACTTTTCCTGTACTTCGGCGGAAACGACCTTGCCGTCTGGCCCGATGCGCACCATGAGTCCGCAGGTTCCTTCGGCTCCGCTTCTGCGCCCCGCGCGGGGATAGCGTTTATGCTTTTCCAGCGTCTGAAGTATGGCGGCAAGCACGGCGCTTTCGCGGTTGGCTTCGGCTCTGGCATTGCCTACGGCGGCAGGAACGGCAGACGGCATGGCGTTTTCCACGCCCTTCACTTCTTCCACGGCTTTTTTGACCGGTTCAGGCCTGGGCTCGGGCTTTGCTTTGGGCTTAGGCTTCGGTTTGGGTTTCGGCTTTTCCTTTACCGGCAGAGGCGGGGGGACAGGCTTGGGCTTTTCCACCACGGGTTCAGATTTCGACTCCAGCTTGGGTTCTTCGGGTATGAGGAAGTCCGAATCCTCCGCTACGATCTTCTTCAGCTCCGGCTCTTTCGCCTTGGGCACGGGCGGCGAAAACTGTTCCATTACCATGACCACGCGCCGCTCCATGGCGGGCAGGCTGATGCTTTTTTGCGGCTGGAAGGCGAGCAATGCCACCATGGCGGAGAACAGGCCGAACATACCCAGCGCGGCACAGTTACGGCTGCGCCTTCGGGCCTGTTCGCCATAGACTCTCCACTGGTCGTGCCACTGCTCAGACCACAGCGAGCTGAAGAGGTCAGCGCTGTTCCGCTGGCTGTGTACTGATAACAAAACGTTCTCCCTTCTTGGCTTTTGCAACGTCCACTACTCCGACAAAGGCATCGAATGGGGCTTTCTGATCCACATGGAGATTGAGCAGAGCTTCCGGGCGAGACTCCAGTATGGAAGGCAGTTCGGTTTTTCCTATCTGGCGGCCTTCATAGTGCAGGGTGCCGTCAGCCTTGATAGAAATGACCTGTTCCTGCCGCTGGTTAGAAGGGGCTGCTGTTTCAGATGAGGGCAGGATGATATCCAGTACAGGACGGCTGAAGGTAGTCGTCATGATAAAAAAGATGAGCAGCATGAAGATGACGTCGATGAGAGGAGTCAGATCCACACTGGGTTCTTCGTCGAGATCAAAGGGATTCTTCATGACAGCAGTTCCTTGCGGCGACCCTCCGCATACAGTCGAGAGCCCGGTAGCTGTGCTCCACGGCTTCGATGTGGAAGCCTTTGAAGCGCAGGATGAGGAAATAATAGACCATGAGCGAGGGGATAGCCACACACAGGCCCATGATGGTGGTGATGAGCGCTTCCCAGATGCCGGTGGCCAGCATGGCGGCATCTGGGGCGGCACTCTCGCCAATGGTCTGGAAAACCGTGACCATGCCGAAGATGGTACCCAGCAGGCCCAGCATGGGCGACATCACGGAAATGAGCCGCAGGTAGCAGATTTCGCGTGTGACCTGCTCGAAATTGCGGTGGAACAGATAGGCCACTTCGGCGCGGATGTCTTCGGAATGGCCGGCATGGGTATGCACCACGTCGCGCACGATGCAGGCCAGCGGATTGTCCCCGGTGCACTCCATGCATTCTTCGCCGAAGCCGCCCTTTTCTATGTCGGGGTAGGCACGGCGGAAGTCGCGCCACACGATATAGAGGTAGATGTAGTTCTTGAGAGCGAAGTACACAGCCGCGCAGGCCGCCAGCACAAGGGCGCATCCTGCCGGGCCGATGGCCTTGTAGATGGCCGCCACGTTCAGCATATCCATTCCGGCACCGTCCTTAGTTCGCCAGAGAGGCCAGCACGCCGCGGATGAAGTCCTGAGCGGCCTTGCAATCTTCCGCGTTGGGATGCTTGGCCGCTTCTTCGATACGGGCCTTGCGTTCAGGCGTCATGGGATGCACGTTCTTTGCCATTTTCGCCATGACTTCCAGCACCTTGGGGTCGATTTTGCCCATGCACAGCCACGAACCGAGAACACTGTTGCCGCGTGCAGGTTCCAGCACGAGGGCGGCGGCCTTTTCCTTGCATTCGCGGGCATGGTCGGAATCGGGATAGGCCCCCAGCGTGCCGAAGAAGGCGATGCGGGCGTTTTTCAGGCCTTCGAGCCACGCCTTGCAGCGGCTGTCGGGCATTCCCTTGTCCACCCAGTAGCCCACGGCCACGAGATCGTAGCCTTCCACGGAGGCTGGGGCTTCCTGCACGGAGAAGATGTCGCAGTTCGGCATGGCTTCGGCGATAGCTTCCGCTATCATCTTGGTGTTGCCGGTGAGGGAGGAATACACAACAAGAGTTTTCATAACGGTTCCTTTTCGTAGATTTTTTAGAAGGAAGTTTTGAGGGCGAAGAAGCTTTCGCGGATTTCGGGCAGGATCTTCTTATCGTCGCCGCGTCCGGCATAGATGGAGAAGGCTACATGACCGTCAGCATCGAAGAACTGCACGGAGTGGCTTTCCAGCCCCATGAAAGGCATGGAAAGGAAGCAGATATGGGCGATGGCGTCAGCTTTGATATGGCCGCCCACGGCCTCCTGCCCCATGATGTTGTAATAGCCGTGGCCGAATTTACCGGCGGCGATGCGGGTCTTGATCTCGATGACGTGCCCGCCGTGCTGGACGATGAAGGTGGCCTTTTCCCATGCGGTGAGGGCTTCCCAGACCTTTTCAAAATGCTCGCCGCCGATGACCTTGGCCATATCTTCGGGCATGGCTTCGGCGATATCCTTTTCGGCCACGCCGAACTGTGCGGCCAGCGAGGCCAGCATGACGGGCTTCTTTTCCTTGAGGGCTTCGGCAACCTTGGCGGCAAGATCGGTACGCGCTTCACAGTTAGACATATCTTACTCCTTATCGGCGTTATGGGGCGCAGGGCCCGTATTTTTTTCGGCGATCAGCGGCAGGCGCAGAGCGCGGGAACAGGAAAGTTTCATGAGTTCAAGGTCGTGCGTGATGACCAGCACGCAAGCCCCGTGTTCGGCAAGCAGGCGCAGGGCGTTTGCGATGCGCCGCATATTCTCGCCGTCGAGTCCGCTGGTGGGCTCGTCGAGAATGAGCACGCGGGGACGCTTGGCAAAGGCGCAGGCGATGACAAGGCGCTGTTTCTCGCCGCCGGAAAGCGATTGCGGATGCCGTTCGGCCAGCCCTTCCAGCCCGAAGAGCTCCAGAAGCTCGCGTACCTGCTCGGCACGGGGGCGGCTGACGGCAGGGCATTGCTGGGCGGCCGCATCTTCGCGTCCTTCTCTGGCTTTCTGCTTCGCGGCCTGCTTTTCCAGGCGTTCGGCCAGTTCAAGGCAGACTTCCAGTTCCTGAGCCACAGTCTTCATGTGGAGCTGATGGTCGGCGTTCTGAAGCACGACGCCCACGCGGCGCAGCAGGTCGGAAGCGGCTATCTCGGCCCCGTCGAAGAAGAAACGGCCGCTCTGCGCCTTGTTCAGGCCGGTCATCAGGCGGGCCAGCGTAGTCTTGCCCGCGCCGTTGTCGCCGATGAGCGCCGTCACGCCCGGGGCGAGGAAAGCGGAAGCGTGTTCGAATATCGGGGTCTGCCCCTTGTAGGCGAAGGTCACGCCCTCCATGCGGAAGCCGCGTTCCGGCTGGCTGGATTCCGCCGCAGGAGCCGCACTTTCCGGCAGATGCGGGCGGGCGTCGTCCACATGCCAGCCGCGCAGGCCGCAGGAGGCACGAAGTCCGTCGTCCTTGAGCAGGCCGAAATTGCCCTGCGCCACCACTTCGCCGCCCTTCATCACAAGTACGCGGTCGGCCACGCCTTCCAGCCAGTACAGGCGGTGATCCACCACGAGGATGGCCATGCCGCTCTCCTTGAGCATGCGCAGGCGGTGCGCCAGCTCCACGGTGGATTCCGGGTCGAGATTGGCGGTGGGCTCGTCCAGCACAAGAACCTTGGGTTCCTGCGACATGATGGACGCCAGCCCCACCTTCTGCTTCTGCCCTTCGGAAAGTTCGTGGATGGACTGCCCGAGTATGTGCCCGATGCCGAAGGAGCGTGCGAAGGAACGCACCTTCTCGCGGGTCTCTTCGGCAGGCAGGCCGCGCCATTCGTGTACGAAGGCCAGCTCGTCTTCCACGCCCAGCGCGAAGAACTGCTGTTCCGGGTCCTGAAACAGCGTGCCGCAAAGGCGCGACATATCCTTGAGCGGCAGGTCGAGCGTACTTTTGCCGTCCACCAGCACACGGCCTTCCAAGCGGCCTTTGAACCAGCCCGGACAGAGGCCGTTGGCAAGGCGCATCAGCGTGCTTTTGCCGCATCCGCTCCGGCCCGTGACAAGCACGACTTCGCCGGGGCGCACTTCAAAATCGATGCCGCGCACGGCGGGCTTTTCCGCAAAGGGGTAGGTGTAGGTGACGTTTTCAAAACGTAGCATGCCGCCTCCTAGCGCATACCGCGCGTGGGCATGGTGCCGAATTCAAAGTGCATATACAGGGCCAGCGCGGCCACAGCTACGGCCAGCAGAACAAGGGCGGTGTCGCGGTCAGTCCATTTCTGGATGCGGAAGGGAACAAAACGGCTCCCGGCCTCCAGCCCCTTGAGTTCAGCGGCCATGCCCAGCTCCTCGGATGTGCGGAGCGAGCGGAACAGGAGCGGCGTGAACATAAGGCGCAGCATCATGAGCGGGTGGCGGAACATCTCGCCGAAGCTCAGGCTGTAGCCGCGAATTTTGAGCGTTTCGGCCACCTGCCGGATATCGTGCATGAAGGTGGGGATGAAGCGTATCATCACTGCCGCCGGGATGTAGATACAGAACGGCAGGCGCAGGCCCTTGAGCGCAGTGAGCAGTTCCTGAATGCGACAGGTGAGGGCCAGCGGAAGCACCACGTTCATCATTTCCGCGCTTCGCATGAAGGGCACGGCAATGCCGCGCGGCGAAAAAGGCATGGTGGGCGTGAGGAGTGAAATACCATAGGTGAACAGCACGGCGATGCACATCATCACGGCAAGAAAAGCGTAGGCGATGCCCACGGCTTTCCACCTGCGGATGGAAAGCACATAGAGGAAAGAGGCCGCCAGAAGCAGGGCCTGTCCTTCCACGGAGCTGATGCAGATGGTCACGGCGCTCATGAGCAGGCTCACGGCCATGCGGGCGCGGGCGTCCACCTTGGTGGCGTTTTCGGGCTCGGCGGAGCGTACCTCGAAGCGGCTACTGACGGATGATGCCTGCATGGCGCAGCTCCTTCACGGCTTTCACGCCGGTAAACAGTCCACCGATGGAGCCGAGGTAGCCTATGGCTACGAACGGCACGACCATGAGCATCATGGCCGGATTCTCGCGCATGAAGAGCCACGAAAGCCCCAGCGAACCGACTTTGGAAACGATGTCGAACACGGCCGCGCCCAGCACCTTGGCTTTGACGGAAGTGCTGTCGCTCATGGCGAGCATGGCCAGTTCGGCGGCAAGGGCGGAAACCAGCAGAGGCGGCAGGAGCGTGACGCTTGCCCCCAGCAGGAGCATGCTTACGATCATGTTGATGACCGTGAACAGGAGAAGTGTGCCCGGCCTGTTCACCCGGCAGAGCATGACCACCAGAAGCATGGTGAACACAAGGTTCTTGCCCATGAGACTGATGGGATTCATGCCGCCGCCCGCCAGCGCGACCAGAAGTGTGGTGACCTTGGAGGCCGCCGCAAACACGCCGATGACCACAAGGTCCTGCGCGCTCCAGCGTGAGAAGATTCGTTTCATGCGAGTCCTGAAGAAAAGATTTTCCCCTCTCGGTTCGTGCGTCTCGTCAGGAGGCTATGGGCAAAAAAAGGCGCACGGTGGAGAGTCGAGAGGGGAAAGAGGAGGTTAGAACTTATAGGTAAGCTTCACGTTGGCGTGCACGCCGGGTTCCATGATGGCGCTGTTGTACTGGTAGCGCTTATCGAAGATGTTCAGCACTTCGGCGATAAGGGAGAATTCCTTGTTCTGGCCGAAGTCGAAGCCGAGAGCCACGTTGGCAGTGGTGAAGCCGCCAAGCTCGTAGTCGGAAGTGCCGTCCTTGGAGGCATATTTCGTGGCGGACTGACTGCGCCCGAAGATGTCAGCGCGGAAGTCGCACTGGGGATGAAGAGCCTTGGCGTAGCGCAGGCCGTAGCGGCCCACGAAGGCGGGAGTGGCGGTGTCGTAGGTTTTCCAGCCGTCGCCGTCGTCGTACTGGCGGCGCATCCAGGTGGCGGTCACATAGGGGGTGAACTGGCCCCAGCTCGTGTCGAAGCTGTGGTTCAGGGAAAGTTCGGTGCCGAAGGTCTTGGCAGAGGCTACGTTGGTGTAGGTGTATTCTTCCTCACTGTTCGGCAGAAGTACGGAAGCAATGTAATCGTCGGCATCGGAGTAGAACAGTGCCACGTCAAGGTTGGTCTTTCCGGGATTCCAGCGAGCGCCGATTTCAAAGTTGTTGGAGGTTTCGGGGGCGAGGTCAGGATTGCCCCACACCGTACCGCCACCCATAGCCGTGCCGATGTACTTTTCGGTAAGGTTCGGTACGCGGAAGCCCTGGGCCCAGCTGGCACGAAGGGCGAGATCGTCAATGCCAGTCCACACGAGGCCCACGTTGAACACCGGGCGGGATTCGGAGTCGTCACCAAGCGGCTTTTCGTCGATTTGTCCGGAATAATCGAACATCGGACGAGTCGCCATGCCGCCCATCATGGACATGGTGCCCGTGTAGAGATCAGCCACTTCCATGCCCCGGGTGAGTTCCGTCTTCACGTGGGTCCAGCGTACGCCGTAGGTGAGGGCGAGACTGCCGGGAAGCTGAGTTTCCATGGAGGCGAACAACGACTGGTTCAGCTGGCTGCCATCATAATACTTGGCGGTATCTTTGTTGATGATGATAGACATCGCAGGAGAAGCGGCGACGTTGTTGCTGAAAATGGTACGGCCTACCGAGTCGAGCTTATCGTAGTTTACCTCATAGCCGGCAACAAGATAGTTGTTGGCTCCAAGCTGCCAGTCGGTCTGCAGGGAAATACCCTTGCTGCGGACAATATTATTGGCATAATTGTCCATGATAACACTGGCTCCGGGGGCGCTCTGCGCCACATAGTTCTGCATGTCCTTCTCAGACTTCTGGTAATACGCATCGAGGCGCACGCGGGTGAGGTATTCGCTCACGTCCTTGAGTTCGGCGAAAGTATAATATTTGGTACGGTTCCACTTGGGCACGCGCACGAAGAAGTCGGAATTGGGGTCGTTCACGTATTCCATAGCTGTGGAGTTGAACGCGCCCTTGTAGTAGTCGACGCCCACGCCCACGGTGAAGTGGTCGGTGAAGTCGTAGCTCACGAAGCCGGAAACGTCAGTCTGCCGGAAATTGGTGTTGTCCAGTTCGCCGTCAGGAGTGTGGATATTGCCCTGATCGGAATGGGAGGCGGAGAAGGAGTACTTCAGTCCGTCGATATTGCCGCGGATGGCCATACCTTCGGAGAAGCCGCGGGAAGCTCCGTTGAAGCCCAGCCATGCTTCGCCCTCGATGGGCTTCTGGCCGCCCTTCTTGGTGATGACGTTGACCACGCCGCCGATGGCGTCAGAGCCGTAGAGCACAGAGGCAGGGCCCTTGATGACTTCGATGCGTTCAATGCGGGAGGCATCGACAAGAAGCGGAGAACCGGACATGGACTTGTGTTCAGAAATCTTCTGGCCGTCGATGAGCACCAGCGTGCGGAAGGCGTCTTCGCCACGAATGGACACACGCTTGAGGCCCTGAGAGCCGTCGTTCTGGATCTGAACGCCGGGCACGTCCTGCAAAAGTTCGCCCACGGTGCGCGCGCCGGACTTCTGCACGTCTTCGGCGGTCATCACGGTGAGGCTCATGGGCACCTGCTGGAGTTCGCGCTCCACACGAGTGGCGGTAACGTACACGTCACCGGCTTTCATGGTTTCGGCGGCACCGGCATACGGCGCGGGGAGGAGAGCGCAGGCGAGCAGGAAGGCAGAAAGGCCTTTCCATGTCGTTTTCTTCATTTTCATATCCACATTCCTTCTGTTTTCCCGGTTTTGGGATGGTTATGTTTTGCAGGCGGATGCGCTCCTCCCCCGAGTCCCGCATCCGTCCGGCCTCACTTGCTGAATTATCGCGCCGCTTCCAGATGATGCTTCAGGAAGTCCTGAAGGAGCTGAGAAAGGTTCACCTGCCAGAACTGACCGGCAAGGGTGAGCACCATCACGCCCTCACGCATTTCGATGACGCCTGCGCGTTCCCACTGCTCCAGAAGGGGAGCGAGCGCGGGGCGAACCTCCACGCCGTAGGTGCGTTCAAGCTGGGCAAAATCCACCCAGCCCTGTTCCATGGCTTCGGCCACGGCACGGAAGAAAGAGAAGCGCGGGTTGGGCTGGTTGAGCATCATCACGGGCTTCACACCTGCGTTCACGCCCTCCATCCACTTCTGATAGTTATGCTGGTTGATGTAGAACCAGCCCGCCAGATTGCCGCCAGCTCCCGGACCGAAGGCAAGGCAGTTGGCGCGCCCCTTCACCTTGAGATTGTACAGATTGCGTTCACGCGTGGTGCGTGCCCAATGCGTGAGAGAAAGGCGGCGATAGAACATGGAGGTGAGCTTTTCCACGGCGGCTTTGAACATGGCCGACTGCTGGGCGATGGTGGCCGAGGCGGGCAGTTTGCCTTCGGCAATGGCCTTGCCGAGCGGCGTTTTGCCGTAGACGTTGAGCTGGTAGCAGTCCATGCCGTCGAGACCGATGCTCTTGGCGGTTTCGATGTCGTTCAGCCAGATATCCATGGTCTGCATGGGGAAGCCGAAGATAAGGTCAACGATAACGGCGGCCTGCTGATAGCTCATGAGCAATTCGAGGCGGCGCAGGACTTCTTCGCGGTCGGCAAGGCGGGCCATGGTCTGGCGAATCCTGGTGTCGAAGGTCTGCACGCCGAGGGAGAAGCGGTTGGCCCCGCCCTCAAAGCAGGCTTCCATCTTGTCCTGTCCGAAGTTGTGCAGGCGGCCTTCGATGGTGACTTCGCAGTCGTTGGCCAGCGGCAGGTGGCGGCGTACGGCCTTGAGCAGACGTGCGAGGTCGGGAGCTTCCAGCGCGGTAGGCGTTCCGCCGCCGAAGTACACGGCGTGCACGGGGCCCTGTTCCTGAGCGGCGCGGCCTTCCCAGAGGGCAAGCTCCTTGATGAGCGCATCGGCGTAGCGGGCGCTTTCTTCCTTGCGGTAGCCCTGATTGTAGAAGCCGCAGTAGAGGCAGTGAGTCTCGCAGAACGGCACGTGGATGTAGGCCACGCTTTCCCCTTTGCGCGGCTGGTCGAGCAGAGGAGCCATCATGCCGGGGATGTCTTCGGGGGCGATGCGGCCGCCGCCCACACCGGGATGCACAGCAATCTTGCCGTCGAAGGCATTGGCGAGCGGGTCGTCGCCTTCACGGGCGAAATATTTTTCGATACGCCATTCTTCAGGCTCGTTGGCGGCTTCCTTGAGCATACCGTTCATGCGCTTGTCATGGTCGAGGCGATTGAAGCGGCCTTCCCCGGCCTCCGCTCCGGGATGCCCGCCGGGGTGTCTCTCCGATTTCTGCGTGGTGACCTCCGGGCCGAAACGGCCATGAGAAGTCGTTTCGCGGGGGAGCTGCCCGGAGGTGATATCGTGCTGGTGCGCTTGGGTGGCTTTCATGGGTTCTCACTCATAATTTTAGAGGTCATAAAAAGTTTTGCGAGCAAAATTCATAAATCGAGTTAATAGTGAAATTGAAAATCAATGTCAACTTAAACTTATTTTGACATAAATAATTTCATTCGTTCGCATGAGTTTTGGAGTGCCCTCATCTCAGTGGTTCGATTTGGGATAAGGAGAGGGAAGACCATGACTTCTAGCTTGGAAATCAGGGTCTTTCGTATAACCTTTTGCTAATCCTGCGTTTGGGGCGATGAACCTATCCTCTTAATAAGAGCGGCAATATCCTCAACCCGCCATGCGGTGGTTTTCGGACCCAGTTTTACGGGCTTCGGGAATCGGCCCTCACGGCATCCCAGCCACCAGGCACTTTTGCTGATGGGGATAAGCTGGAGGATTTGAGGGAGGCTCATGAAGCCGGTGAGGGGAAGCTGATCTTTCATTTGGTTCCTTTGATTGGGATAAGATTTGTTATGGGCTTTGTCATAGGGGCGGATTGGGTGGGATGGCATAAGGTCTCCTGTAGTCTTTCGTGTTGTCGTAGCCTGCCGAGAGGCTAGTTAGGAAATTCCTTCAGCCTTCTTGGATTTCGACCTCCACATAGGGAGCGCCGAACTCAGAGATATTTCGTTTCATGCAGAAGTACGGGCCTGCCGCCTTGGCCGCTTCAGAATTTACCGGCAGATAATGAGCGCAGGAAAAGCATCCGCGCCATAAGGAAAGGGAGGCTTGGAAAGCTTAGGTTTTGGCTTTCGAGATGACGATTTCAACTGGTTCGCTGTTTGGTCGGAGTGAACCAGTTGGCCACGTTTACTGCTTCGTAACCGGTTTTCAACCGCTTCGGCTTTGCTTTGTCGTAATGCCTTGATTGCTAAGGATTTTATGCTCAACTGGTTCGGTACTGCCTCGTTACTGCTTCGCATGATGTCCTCTAAAATGCTAACTGGTTCACTGGTTCGCCCCTATAGCGTGAACCAGTGAACCAGTTAGAAAATCAGCTTTCGAATTTCTTTTTATGGGTACTCGCTCCTCCTTTGGAGTCGGAGAGCTTTTCCCCTTCACGAATCATTTTTTCCCTGATGCGGTGGACGCGGCTTTTGTTCACGCCGGTTTCTTCCGCAACGTCTCGCTCCGAGTTGCCTTCCCTCAGAAGCTCCCTCACTCGTTCTTCTTCTGCGTCTTCCACACGGCGGGTCAGCCAAGCAAAATTTCCTGCCTCATCGAGTGAGAGCTGTGCCTCGAACGGTTCGCAGTCATCGCCGGTCAGACCGCGAGCCTTGGAGAAGTGAACTTCGAAACGCGCGCCCTCGTCCGCTCTGTAATCGTTGGGGCGTTTCAGCTCCAGAATGGTGTCGAGGATGTCTTCCTTGGCTCCTGTTCCGCGCTGTGTTCCGTTCTTCCCTGCGTGGTGGACAAGCAGAACGGAGATCCCGCGCCTGCGGAGCGAGAGAAGCCATTCCTGAACGGGAAGCCACGAGTCCTCATCGTTGGCTTTTCCTGTTCGGGCCAGCGTGGCCAGATTATCCACGACTACGAGTTTCACCCCTTCCAGAAAAGGCTCGACCGCTTCCTGCCCTTCCTTGGTGGCAAGATTGGGCATGGATTCGTCCTGTTCGTCAGGAGTGATTATGCGCAGAAGATCGGGATCGTGAATGTCCGACTCCGCGCCGGCGGCAATGGATTGAAGCCGATGCTGGAGCGTGACGGCAGGCATTTCACCATCGATGTACAGCACACGGGCCGGAGACGGTGCGAACCAGCGTCCGAAGACGGCTCCGCCACTGGCAACGGCATACGCCACGGATAGAGAGAAGTAGGTCTTGCCGATGCCGCGCTGTGCGAAAACCATGTTCAGAGACTGAACGGCCATGACCGGAGCCAGAAGCATATCGCGGGGCGGATATTCCTTGGTGATGAAATCGGCGATATTCAGACAGCGCAGAGGGCGTTTGCTCTTGGGCGGAGTGATGTTGCGAGCTGCTTCGATAGCGCGGCGCACGGCCTCAAGCCCTTGCGCTACATGGAGATCGTTGAAGTCGGTACTTCTGCCGTTGACGGCGGGACAGAGTGCCAGCTTGGCACCTATGG
>JAZQMJ010000183.1:0-2882 GCA_045543435.1 Mailhella sp. | reverse complement strand
CGCGCAGTTTGAAGGAATGTACGGGCTGGAGATCTTCGCGCTTGATGCAGACGCGGCTGCCAAGGCGTTCAGAAAGCTTTTCCATGTATTCCAGCGGGGTCACGCGGGCCACGTCGTACACGGGAGTGAGCAGTATCTTCCTGAGATATTCCGAAGGGGTGGGCTGTTCGATGGACATGATGTTCTCCGGGGCTCACCGCAGTCCTCTGCGATGTGAGGGACGGCGGCGCGTCAGTTATGCAAGGCCGTTTTCCGGCTGTTCGTCGTGTTTTTTCGCAGGCTTTCGCAGGGCGTACAGTTCATCGCGCGCATCTTCCCAGGCGGGTTCGACGAATTCGCTTTCGCGGCAGGGCGTGATGTACACGACGCTCTGCTGGCCGTTCTGCGTCACGCGCACGCCCACGCGCTGGCCCTCCTCTCCGGCCTTCACGGCTTTTGGCGAGTAGGAGCCCACGAGGGCGGCGGCCTTCTGCACGGCTTCGGTGTCCCACTCGCGGGAAGAGCGGCCGATGGCGATGGGGCCCGGGAAGCCCGCCAGCTTGAAATGCAGGTCGCTGTCCTGCTGGAGATCGGCATAGATCTCGTTGTCGTACTTATGACGCCCCACAGCCAGCCAGAAGTCGCCCATCCAGAACTGACGGCCCGTGTCGGCCAGGCGGAAGTCGTTCACTGTGGGCGTGTCGAGGCGTGAGAGTACGGGCCAGAAGCGGCGGGTGTTCTCTTTTTCGGTGAGCTTGCAGCCGCCGCCGGGGGTGGGTATCTCAGTGATGCCGAAATGCTCGGCGAGGGCCAGCTGGTCCTTGCGGCCGCGGCCGTTGAAGGCCTTCAGCTTCTCGCGGTCCACGAGGCCGGATTCTTCCATGGGCGTCGGGTCCATGAGCTTGGCGGAAAGGGGGCGCAGCAGCACTTCCTTCACGCCTGCGTCGCGGCGTATGGCGTTCAGCGTGTCGCGGCGCTGGCTCATGGGGCGCTGGCCCAGCACTTCGCCGGAAATGATGAACTTCGCGCCGTATTTCTCCATGAGCTCGCGGGCGCGGGATATCATGACTATCTTGCAGTCCACGCAGGGGTTCATGGCCGAACCGTAGCCGTGGGCGGGGCCGCGCTTCAGGAGCTCGACGAACTCAGGGCTCACGTCCACCGGGTCGATGTCGAGGCCGTATTCCTTCGTCCAATGCTCGATGCGGCCGGGGTGGCCGAAAAAGGGCGAGAAAAAGTGCAGGCACTTGACCTTCAAGCCCTGCTCCATCACCAGCCGGGCGGCGAGGATGCTGTCCAGCCCGCCCGAGAAAAGTGCTATGGCATCATAATTATTCATGGCTCTTTGATAGATGCTAACAGCCGCGCTGGCAAGTGTTTCTCTTGCTCCCCGCGAACTGTTTTGCTATCTTATTCCTACTAAACCCACAGGGAGATATCTGTAATGGCCAAAAAGCCTCTCATTTCCGCTGAAGACGCCCGCCGCGAGGCGCTGAAGACGGCCCTCAGCACCATCGAACGCAAGTATGGTCAGGGCGCTGTCATGAAGCTTTCCGACGGCGCACATGTTCAGGTCCCCGTCATCCCCACCGGCTCCATCGGCCTCGACCTTGCCCTTGGCATTGGCGGCGTGCCGCGCGGCCGCGTGACTGAGATATACGGCCCCGAATCTTCGGGCAAGACCACCCTCACTCTGCACATCATCGCCGAATGCCAGCGCATGGGCGGCGTGGCGGCCTTCATCGACGCCGAACACGCCCTCGACGTGACCTATGCCGCGCGCCTCGGCGTGAAGACCGATGAGCTCCTCATCTCCCAGCCCGACCACGGCGAGCAGGCCCTCGACATCGCCGACATGCTCGTGCGTTCCGGCGCTGTGGACATCGTCGTCATCGACTCCGTGGCCGCGCTCATCCCGCAGGCCGAACTCGACGGCGCCATGGGCGAGACCCAGGTGGGCGGACAGGCCCGCCTCATGTCCCACGCCATGCGCAAGCTCACCGGCACCATCCACAAGTCCCGCACCTGCGTCATCTTCATCAACCAGATACGCATGAAGATAGGCCAGATGGGCTACGGCAGCCCCGAGACCACCACCGGCGGCAACGCCCTCAAGTTCTACAGCTCCGTGCGCATGGATATCCGCCGCACGCAGACCCTGAAGGACAAGGACGAAGCCTACGGCTCCCTCACCCGCGTGAAGGTGGTGAAGAACAAGATGGCTCCTCCCTTCCGCGAAGCCAAGTTCGACATCATCTGGGGCACGGGCATCTCCCGTTCCGGCGAGATACTCGACATGGCCGTGGAAGCCGGCATCGTGGACAAGAGCGGCGCCTGGTTCGCCTATGGCGACGAGAAGCTCGGCCAGGGCCGTGACCGCGTGCGTGACCTGCTGAACGAAAACCTCGCACTTCGTGACGAGATTGAAGCCAAGGTGCGCGAGCATCTCGGCTTCGGAGAGGGGATGCCCGCGGCTTCGGCTGCTGAATTCCCTGCAGGTGAAGACGCCTACGACGAATATTGATACGACCCGACCTTGAACGCAGCACAGGGGAGGGGACTCCCCTGTCTGCCTTAAAAGAAGAGCCTTTGCCTCATAAGGAGATATTATGTTCACCGCCAAAGAGATCCGTCATAAATTCCTTGAATACTTCCGCAAGCATGGCCACGCCATCGAGCCTTCCTCCTCTCTCGTCCCCAAGGACGACCCCACGCTGATGTTCACCAACGCCGGCATGGTGCAGTTCAAGAAGATGTACCTCGGCCAGGAAAAGCGTTCCTACAACTGCGCCGCCACCGCCCAGAAGTGCCTGCGCGTGAGCGGCAAGCACAACGACCTCGAGAGCGTGGGCCGCACCGCCCGCCACCATACCTTCTTCGAAATGCTGGGCAACTTCGCCTTC
>JAZQMJ010000182.1:0-3540 GCA_045543435.1 Mailhella sp. | reverse complement strand
CGCGTACGCGGCGTGCAAGGGGAGTCTCCTCTTCCGGGTCGAGCAGGGGGAGGCGGCTCACTTCGCGCAGAGAGCTCTGCAGGTTGTCGCGCAGGGTCACGCTGAGCAGGCGGGGGCCGGTGAGAGCCGGCAGGGAGGAGTCGATGTCGATGACATCATCGTCGAGGCTGTCGAATCCGCTGGAAAAAGGGCTGTCCTCGACGATCTCGGCATCGTGGGCGGGCATGTCGAAGTCCTCATCGAGGAGTTCGGCATTTTCTTCCTCTTCTGTGTCGAGAGTCTCGGAGAGAGTTTCGGAGACCTCCTCAGGGGAGTCTTCAGTCTTTTTTTTCTTCGTTTTTCCTTTATTTTTTTTGGCGGCAGAAGAAGATGCCGCTCCGTCTTCCAGTTCGGTGACGTCGGTGATGTCGATAATGTCATCATCCTGCCGGGATGATTCGCTTTTTAATGTGTGCGCTGAAGTCGTGGCACTGCTTCGGCCCATAGGTTCGAAAAGTTCCGCGTCCTGCGCATCGGTGATTTTCGGCATGATCTGTCCTTATTTTCTACGGAAGTTCCGGCTCTGAAGCCCAACTGCCAGAGCGTATCCTATAGTTTAAGGTTGGCGTTTTCAACGATTTTCAGTAAAGCTAAAAAAGTTCGGGGAAAACGCCTCTGTCCATCCCAAGATATCAAGGAGAAACTGATGGAAATCAGGAACACTGCGCTTTTCAGTCGTGCCCTTCGCGCCGTGCTCTGCGCCATGCTTGCCTTTGCCTTCCTGCTTCCTGCCCTCCCCGCTGGGGCGGCTGAAAAGGAGAGCCCTTCTGCATCTGGAAAGCTGAGAGCCATACAGACCTATGAGCTTCTTGATATGCTTGCCGAAGAACATGGCAAAGTGATCCTGGTGAACTTCTTTGCATCGTTCTGCGGCCCCTGCCGTCAGGAGATCCCTGAGCTTATCCAGCTCCGCAAGGAGATATCCCAGGAAGACCTGGTCATCATCGGCGTGGCCATAGATCAGGATATCCGCGATGCCGAGGAATTCGTCAAAAAGATGGGCATGAAGGGGAACTATCCTGTGTTTTTCGCCCAGGAAGACGTTGTCCGCTCCTATCGCATAAACGCCATACCTTTTAATGTCATCTATAATCGTCAGGGGCGTATCGAAGTAAGCGAGGCTGGCTATGTGCCTGCCGACGACATGAAAAAGTTCATCATGGACCTGATCCGCCGCTGATAATCTGAACATCTACGCCCGGGCCTCCCGGAGCGGTACCATGCAAGGGAGATAATATGAATATCACTTGTCCTCAGTGCGGCACTGTTTACAGGCTGCCTGACGAAAAAGCAAAGCCCGGCGCCAAACTTCGCTGTTCTGTCTGCCGTCATGTGTTCGCATTGCCGGAAGCTCCCGTGGAAGCTCCCGTGGACGAACCTCTTTCTCTGGGGGATGGACCTGCTGTTTCCCCTGCCTCCGGGCTTGAGATGAGCGGACTGGGCGAGTCTGCTGTTCGCTCTGCCAACGGACAGGAGGGCAGGGAAAGCGATGCCGGACATCATGGCTTTGCCCTTGCGGGAGAAGAGCCTCGCGAGAGTGCGGAGGATGATGTTCAGGAAGGCGCTGTGCAGGGTGAGAGCCTCGATATGCCCGAAGAGAAGCCTTCGCGCTTCAAAGGCATGTTCGGCATGCTCCTGCTGTCTGCGCTCGTTGGCGGAGGCATATGGGCGTGGCAGAATACGAATTATCTTGATGGGCTGAAGACGATGGTCGCCCCCCTGACCTCTGTTGTTGAGTCTGCTGCTCCTAAGGTCGATCCGCAGGCCTCTGCATCTGCGCCTGCCGCATCTAAGGTCGATCCGGCCATCGAAAAGCTCGAGCTGCTCGATGTGGCCCAGTACCATGTGAAGAACAGCAAGATAGGCGGCCTTGTGGTCATCGAAGGCAAGGTCAGGAACAATTTCACCTCGCCCCGTGAGCTCATCAGCCTTGAAGCCGAGCTTTATAATGCGGAAGGCAAGGTGCTTGCTTCTCGCCGTCAGATAGCCGGCATAAGCCTCAGCTCGTTCCAGCTTGAAGTGCTGGATAAGACGGAGCTTGAGAATACGCTGAACCGCAAGCTGGATATCATCACTTCCAATATCAATGTGATGCCCGGCGCGGAAGTGCCTTTCACTGTGGTGTTCAGCGAGATTCCTGCCGGCGCAAGCGACTATAAGGTCCGCATCGCCGGGGCTTCCGAGCCCGCTCCTGTGGGCAATCTCAGCAAGTAGGAAGCAGCGTTCCAAGTTTTTCGGGAAAGTCTGAAAAAAGTGCTTGCCAAAAGTCCCGACTTCCTATAAACACTCTTCTTGTCGTGCCGAGGTAGCTCAGTTGGTAGAGCAGGGGACTGAAAATCCCCGTGTGGGCAGTTCGATTCTGTCCCTCGGCACCACCGAATTTCCGCCTTGTCGAAAGACAGGGCTTTTTTTTATCCTGCCTTCCGCATAGGGCGAAAAGCTCTGGCGGAGGCATCCTTCACCGCGTGTATAAAAGAAGAGGCCGGGAACATCCGCTATGGGTGCGCCCGGCCTCTTTTGCGGTCTGTACGGCTTAGAGGAAGATATACTTCAGGATGAACAGAACGGCGAGGATGTACAGGACAGCGTTCAGCTCCTTGCGCTTGCCGCAGAGCAGGCTGATGAGCACATAGGAGATGACGCCGAAGGATATGCCTTCAGAGATGCTGTAGAACAGCGGCATAGCAATGATGCAGAGGTAGGCGGGGATGGCCGAGTAGAAGTTCTCGTCCGTCAGCTTGAGCTGGGCCACGTTGCTGAACATGAGGAAGCCCACGATGATGAGCGCGGGAGCAGTGGCGAAGGCGGGCACTGCGGTGAACACCGGAGCGAACAGCGTGGAGATGAGGAAGAGGAAGGCCGTGGTCATGGCGGTGAGGCCGGTCTTGCCTCCCACAGCCACGCCTGCGGAAGATTCCACGAAGGTCGTCGTGGTGGAAGTGCCGAGTACGGCGCCGGCGGAAGTGGCGATGGCATCGGCAAGGAGGGCCGGGCGGATCTGCGGCAGACGGCCGTTCTCATCGAGCATCTTGGCTTTGGCGCTCACGCCGATGAGCGTTCCGAGCGTGTCGAAAAGGTCGACGAAAAGGAAGGAGAAGATGATGACGATGAAGTTGAAGATATCTACGCCTGCCATGTCGAAATTGAAGCACTGGCCGAAGGTCAGGCCCAGCTTCGAGAAATCGGTGAATCCGAGATGTGGGAGCAGGTCGAAGAAGCCCTTGGAAGGATCAGGCATATAGATGCCCGCCAGCTGGCAGAGTATGCCGAGGCCCCAGGTGGCGATGATGCCGATGAGGATAGAGCCCTTCACCTGACGGATGTAGAGTATGGCCGTGATGAAAGTGCCCAGCAGGGTGAGTATGGCGCAGATGCCGCGAGTGGAGAAGGAATCGGTAAAGTTGAGCAGGCCCACGAGCGTGGCGGGATTGTCCACGCAGAGGCCGGAGTTCTGAAGGCCGATGAAGGCGATGAAGATGCCTATGCCCACCGAAACGGCCT
>JAZQMJ010000181.1:0-2807 GCA_045543435.1 Mailhella sp. | reverse complement strand
AGCCTGCCTTTAAGCGGATTTTCGGCAGAAAATCCAAGAAATCATGCGTCGAGCGGGGCGGTCATGAGGCGTTCCAGCTCCTCGTGGGCGCGCTTGGGGTCGCGGCCCTGGGCGCGGGCTATGGCGTCGAAGTTCTCCACGGCGTCGCAGTCGCGCAGATAGAGCGGGGCGGGGTCGGAGCCGCCGAGGCTGTCCCAGTCCGTGAGCTGTTCCGCGGCGAAGAGCGAGGCCGTCGTGGGCGTGTCCGCGGTGGCGGGCAGGAGACGCGTCTTTTCCGGGAAGAGCGGGGCGAGGCAGGCGCGGTTGCTGGAAAGGGCGGAGCCGAGCACGAAGTCGGGCGCGCCGAGGTCGAAGCCCTCGGGCACGGGAGGCAGGGGGAGGAGGAAGGTGCGGCCTTCGGCGCGGGGCACGCCGTTCTCGTCCGCACGGAAGCGGGCGCAGTAGGCGAGGCCCTTGCGGGCGTTGGTCATCACCAGCACCTCTTCGCCGGGGCGGGCGCAGGCGTTGAAGGCAAGGCACTGCAGGTAGTCCAGCCCGGCCTGCTTCGCCTGCACGGCGCGGGCGGGTCCGGAAGCCGTGGTCAGGCCTATGCGCAGGCCCGTGAAGTTGCCGGGGCCGGCCACGCAGGCTATGCGGGCAAGCTCGGCGGGCTTCATGCCGAGGCGGCTGAAAGCGTCGCGCAGGGCGGGGGCGAGCAGTTCCGTGCCGCCGCGCTGGGCCAGCCAGTCTTCGGCGCAGAGCACGGAGCCGCCGGAGCAGATGAGGAACTGGATGCGCTTCTCAGCCGTATTGAGGATAAGGGTAAGGTCCTGCATTTATTTGAACCAGCGCATGACGTCGTTGAAAGTTGCGAAGAGCATGAGGGCGATGAGCAGGCCCGCGCCTATCTTCATGAGCCATTCCTGGGCCTTCTCGGGCACGGGGCGGCGTATGACCATCTCGATGAGGCAGAAGACGATGGCGCCGCCGTCCAGCACAGGGATGGGGAAGAGGTTGAGCAGGCCGAGGTTCACGCTGATGAGGGCGGCGAGGAGCAGGAGGGGCACGATGCCCACCTTGGCCTGTTCGCCCAGCATCTGGGCTATCATGATGGGACCGCCCACGGATTCCGCGGCCACGGAGCCGGTTATCATCTTCTTCACGCTGGTGAGCGTGATGTCTATCATGTCCCAGGTCTTCTGCAGGCCGAGCACGGCGGATTCGAAGAAGCCCTTCTCCTCATAGCGCACAGCGCCGGAGGCCTGCACGCCGATGAGCCAGGCTATCTCGGTCTCGCCGAAGAGATTGGTGCGCTCGCGGCGGGTAGGCGTCATGGCGAAGGTCTGCTTCTGGCCCTCGCGCTCCACTTCCACCTGCATGGTCTTGCCGCCGGATTCGCCGACGATGTCGGGCACCTGTCCCCAGCGTTCTATCTTCACGCCGTCGATGGCAGTGATCATGTCGCCGGGCTTGAGGCCAGCGGCTTCGGCCGCGCTCTGCGGGAGTACGCCGCCCACCTGGGGCTGGCTGACGGCAAGGCCGGTGGCGGCCGTGAGGCCCCAGTAGATGAGCCACGCGATGAGCAGGTTCATGAGAGGGCCTGCCGCCGCGATGATGAGCCTCTGCCACGGGGCGCGGCTGGTCACGGCGTCTTCCTGCGTGAAGCCGAGGCTTTCCACCTCGTCATCGTATTCGCCTACGCCGGCCACATAGCCGCCGAAGGGCAGGAGGGAGAGGCAGTACTCGGTCTTGCCGCGCTTCACCTTCCAGATCTTCGGGCCCATACCTATGGAGAAGGTGATGACGCCCACCTTGAACACGCGGAAGGCGATGAAGTGGCCGAGTTCATGGAAGAAGATGAGGCCGCCCAGCACCAGTACCACGGCGAGGGCGGAATCCCAGTAGGAGAAGATATTGAGGATAGTCTGCATGCAGTTCAGAGCCTTTTGGTTTCAGGATGCCCGGCACCCCGAAACAGGGATGCCCTAGGGGCGCCACGCCTCGGCAAGGGCGCGGGCGGCGGCGTCGCGTTTTTCTATTTCAGTGAGTGCGGCTTCCACCGAGGCGGCGAGGTCGCCGCCAAGTTCGAAGTCGGGCAGGGGGCTGGAGGCGTCCACCACGCTGGCCACAAGGGTCGGGATGTCCGTGAAGCCTATGTCCTTGCCGAGGAAGCGTGTCACGGCCACTTCGTTGGCCGCGTTCAGTTCAACAGTGCGGCGCTCGGCAAAGGCGCGGCGCGCAAGGTCGAGGCAGGGGAAGAGTTCGACGCTCGGCTCTTCGAAGGTGAGCGTGCCGGCCTTGGCGAGGTCGAGGAAGGGAACGCCCGTCACCCTGTCATCCAGCATATAAGGCCAGGAAAGGCAGGCGGCAATAGGCAGGCGCATATCCGGCACGGCAAAATGGCCCATCATGGAGCCGTCCGTGAGCTCGACCAGCGAATGGACGATGGACTGCGGATGCACGAGGACGTGTACGTCCTCCACGCCCATCTGGTAGAGGTGGCAGGCTTCGATGACTTCGAGGCCCTTGTTCATGAGCGTGGCCGAGTCGATGGTGATCTTCGCGCCCATGGCCCAGTTGGGGTGCTTCAGGGCGTCCTCAGGCTTCACGTTCTTGAGGAATTCCGCGTCCTTGGTGCGGAAAGGCCCGCCGGAAGCCGTGAGCATGAGGCGGCGTATCTCGCTTTCGCGGCGGCCGACCATGCCTTCGAAGAGGGCGCAGTGCTCGGAGTCCACGGGAAGGACGACAGCTCCGGTGCGTTCGCAGAGGGCGCGGATGAGCTGGCCAAGTCGGATCGTAGCCATGTCGTTCTGTGGGCCAAGGAGTTG
>JAZQMJ010000180.1:0-2929 GCA_045543435.1 Mailhella sp. | reverse complement strand
GATTACAGGCCGCGCTCTTCCACTTCGGCCAGCAGTTTGGCAAGGGCCTTGCCGCGGTGGCTTCGTACCATCTTGGCCTCGCGGGTCAGTTCTGCACCGGTGATGCCGAGTTCCGGGTCGATGAACAGCGGGTCGTAGCCGAAGCCGTTGGCACCGGCTTTCTTGAAGCCTATGTTTCCTTCCCAGGCTCCGCTCACCACGATCTCTTCCCCGCCGGGGATGACCAGCGCCATGCAGCAGCGGAAACGGGCCGTGCGCTTTTCGGCAGGCACGCCTTCCAGCTCGACGAGGAGCTTGCGGTTGTTACGCTCGTCCTTGCTCTCGCCTTCCACAGCGGGCCAGTCTTCGCTGTAGCGGGCGGAATACACGCCCGGAGCGCCGCCAAGGGCGTCCACTTCAAGGCCGGAGTCGTCGGCAGCGGCGGCCACGCCCAGAGCGTTCGCCACAGCTCTCGCCTTGATGAGCGCGTTTTCTTCAAAAGTAGTGCCGTTTTCTTCTATTTCAGGAAAATCTTCAGGAAGGCTCTGCACATCGAAGCCGAAGCGGGCCAGCGGATCGCGAAGTTCACGCACCTTGCCCTGGTTGCGCGTAGCGAGGATGAGCGTTCTGGGAGTGGTCATAGGGGTCTCCTTGCCGAACAGGTGTTTTCATGGCAGAAAAGGGGTAACGCAGGCCTGTCCAGAAAACAAGTCCTGACCTGCTCTGAAGGTACTATGCTCCGCATCTATTCGCAAAGTCTCGGCTGTGCCAAGACCCGTGTGGACACCGAACGTCTGCTCGGCTCTCTCGGCCCCGTCCTCACTGTCGACGACCCTCTCGAGGCCGACCTCGTTTTCCTCAACACCTGCGCTTTCATCGCACCTGCCGTTCAGGAATCTGTGCAGACCATCCTCGAACTGGTCGATGACCTTTCCGAAATGCCCAAGGGCCGCCGCCCCTTCTTCGCTGTGGCTGGCTGTCTGCCCGGCCGCTACGGCATAGGCGACCTCAGCTCCGAAGTCCCGGAAGTCGACCTCTGGCTCCATACCGACGATATCGACAGCTGGGCCGAACAGCTCTGCAAAGCCCTCAAGCTGGAAACGCCTGCTCCGGGCCGCCTGCTCAGCACCGGCCCCTCCTACGCATGGCTGAAGATAGGAGAAGGATGCCGCCACAACTGCTCCTTCTGCGCCATCCCTTCCATCCGCGGCCAATATACTTCCGAATCGCCTGAAAAGCTCGTCACCGAAGCTTCCGCCCTCCTTGCCGACGGCGTGAAGGAACTCATCCTCGTCGCTCAGGACGTGACTGCCTACGGCACGGACTTCGGCAAGGATCCCCGCTTCCTGCTGGAAAATCTCCTCCAGCTCGACGGCCTTGAACGCCTGCGCCTGCTCTACCTGTACCCCGGCGGCCTTTCCAACGACCTGCTCAAGTTCCTGAGCGAGGCGGGCAAGCCCTTCGTGCCGTATTTCGACATGCCCCTCCAGCATGCCCACCCGGACATCCTGCGCAAGATGGGCCGCCCCTTCTCCGGCAATCCCCAGGAAGCGGTGGACCGCATACGCAAGTGGTTCCCCGAAGCCGCCCTGCGCACCACCATGATGGTGGGCTTCCCCGGCGAGACCGATAACATTTCCGCACCCTCATGGACTTCGTGGAAAAGAACCGCTTCCACCATATGGGCGTATTCGCCTACCAGCCTGAAGACGGCACCGAAGCCGCCGAGATGGACGGCCAGCTCGAAGACGAGGTCAAGGAATGGCGCAAGGATACGCTCATGGAACTCCAGAGCGGCATCAGCGAGGACATCCTTTCCCAGTACGAAGGCGAACGCCTCGACATACTCGTGGACGAAGCTTCCGACGAATGGCCCGGCCTGTACACCGGCCGCGCATGGTTCCAGGCTCCCGAAGTGGACGGCATCACCTATGTGAGCGGCCCCGGCGTGGAAGTCGGCTCCATCGTGGAGGCGGATATCACCGAGACCAGAGAATACGACCTCATCGCTCTGGCCTGAACCCAAGGATATCAATGACGAAGATCACCGCATTTTTCTCCCTGCTGCTCATGTTCTGCCTCAGCGCCTGCATGACGGCCGGAGAAGCCATGGATACTGAAAGACTGTACGGACTCTGGCAGAACGAAAAAGGGCAGTTCTTCTGCCTTGAAGAAAACGGAACGCTCTGTCTCCCCAGGAACGGCTCGGCCTCCGGCAGGAGCTGGGATTTCGACGGGGCTGTCCTCACGCTCCTGACGGCAAACGCTCCCGGCGAGGAAGCCTCCCCGCAGAAGCTCTTCCTCCAGAAGCGCGGCCTCTGGGGACTGGAATTCCTCGATGAAGAAGGAAAGAAGGTCAAATGGAGCCGCAGTTTCAAAAAGGTGGCTCATCTCGAAGGCACGCTCTTCTTCCGCGAGCGCATCATGCTCCCTCCCGAAGTGACTGCATCCGTACGCCTCCTCACTGAGGATGGCGCTGTGGCCGGCCAGAGCGTCTCTCAGCTCTCCGGCCGCGAAGAACTTTCTTTCCGCGTCTGCTTCATCGCGTCTGACCTCAAGGATACGGCTGGCATCGAAGCCTCTGTCTTCTACGGCAAGGAAGCGCTGTTCACCGCTCCCGAAGGCTCGAAGGTCTCCCTGAACGAACGTCCCTCCGTACTCCTGCACCATGCTGTTCCCAGCAGGGAACAGGAACTCCCCCTCAAGGGAACGTACTGGCGCCTGAAAGAGCTTGGCGGCAAGCCCGCCGAGAGCTTCGCCGATCAGCCGGAAGCCCACCTCATCCTGCGTGAGAAAGGGGAAGCTACCGGTTCCGACGGATGCAACAACTTCTTCATGGGCTGGGAAAGCAGTGACGGAAGCATAAGCTTCACCCCCGGCGGCGCTACCCTCCGCCTCTGCCCCAACGGTGAAGAACAGGCCCGGAAAATGCTCCAGATGTTCCCCACTG
>JAZQMJ010000179.1:0-4227 GCA_045543435.1 Mailhella sp. | reverse complement strand
CGGCCACGATGCGGCCTTCCACGTTCTCGCCCGGGCCGAAGCCGAAGAATTCACCGAGCACCACGCGCACGGAAGGCGCGAAGGCGAAGACGGTGCGCACGGCAGGATCGGCCAGATAGTCGAACACGACGTCGTTCTCGTCGCGTTCGGTGAGCGCACCCACGGGGCAGACCAGCGTACACTGGCCGCACTGGATGCAGGCGTCCTTATCGAGCAGGATGGGCAGGTCGCCCTTGCCGGTGCTGTCCGGGCGCATGGCGCCCACGCCCTGCACGGAGCGGCACACTTCCACACAGCGCATGCAGCGCACGCACTTGCTCATGTCGCGCACGAGGCCGCGCAGGCCGTCGTCCGGGCGGATGGGTCCGCGCGGGGCGAAGCGGCTCTCGGCCAGGCCCACCTTGAGGCGCAGTTCCTGCAGTTCGCAGTCGCCGTGGCGGGCGCAGTCGTCGCAGGAAAGGTCGTGCTCGGCAAAGACCATCTCCACCTGCATGCGCTGGCGGACGCGCACTTCCGCGCTGTCCGTGACCACGCTCATGCCCTCTTCGAGAGGCGTGGAGCAGGAGGTGACGAATTCCTTCCTGCCGCCGGGGAACGTGCATTCCACGAGGCAGACGCGGCAGGTGGCCGGATTATGCCCGAGAGCATGGAAGGCGCACAGCGAAGGGATGAAGATGCCGTTCCTGCGGGCGGCGGCCAGTATGGTCTCGCCCTGGCTGAACGTGATGCTGATACCGTTTATGATGGCGTTCATGATTTCCTCTCTTCGAGCCACTGCGGGCCGAGATTATCCGGCATGGCGGCCGGTGACGGGAGCAGAGCCGGGAGCGCCCTCCCAGCTTTCCCAGCGTATATCGCTGCCGCGCCAGTCCGGGAAGCCCACGGCCTGACGCTGTATGTCGTAGTAATAGGAGCATCCCGTATAGGGATTGAATATCTGCACCTGCGGCAGGCGGACAACGGAAGTGCCGTCCACGGGGAGACCGTTCATCTCCGCCACGTTCTTCACGGCTTCGAAGGCCATGGCCGCGTTGGTCATGCGCACGAAAATGCCGCAGGAGCGCGCCGCGAGCTCGCCCTTCATCATGGCCGCGCCTATGCCCGGGAGCAGCTTGTCCGCGCGGCCGGGGTAGTTCAGGGCCTTCACATACTTCATGCGCAGGGCGGCGTAGTCGATGTCTTCCAGAGCCGTGCCTTCCGTGCCGAAGCCGCCGAGGCTCTCCATAGTCACGTCGCCTTCACCGTGGACGAAGGTGCCCACCACCCAGCTGCCGGAGGAGGCCGGGCCGATGATGGTGCGCACATGCTCTTCAGCGGCTATGCGCCCTACGAGCAGGTTGGCTTCGGCATCGGTGGTGCCGAGGAAGATGAGGTCCACGGGGTCACTGTCGGCCTCCCACGCTTCGCCGCGGAGCACGGCCCGGAGCCAGTCGGCATCGTGGCGGCAGAGGGCCTTCTTCCAGCCCTGCACGGAGGCGTCCGGATTGACGGAAAGGATGTGGGAACGCCAGGCTTCCACCTTGGGCAGGCCCACTTCCGCCGTGGAGAAGGGCAGTCGGGTGAGATTGGTGTCTTCCACCGAATCGTCGTCGATGAGGCCGAAGCGCGTGAAGCCGGCGCGGACCAGCAGGTCGGCCACAGCGCCGTTGCCGCCGCAGCCTATGATGAGGACCTTGCAGTCACGCACTTTCTCCAGCACGTCGCGGCTGAAGAGGCGGAATCCTTCCTGTCTGTCGATGAGGGCTTCCCACATGACGTCACTCCTTGTCGATGGGAGCTGAGATGACCAGAGAATCTTCGCGAGCCGAGACAGCCGGGCCGCCGCTATGCAGGACGCTCCCGGGCTGGACGGCCCTGCCCCCCTGCTCCAGCGTGCCCGAAAGCACGAAGAACGCGCCTTCGTCCACACCTTCCGGGGCCAGCACGTCGCCGCCCTCCAGGGGGATGACAGCGCCGCGCCGCAGGGAGCGCAGGAGTTCGGGCTTGTCGGCCAGTTCCGGGCAATGCCCGGTGAGCAGGGAACGGCGTTCCGCATCGGGCATGGCGCAGAGGGGCTTCTTCGCCAGTTCCGGGCAGGTGCGCAGGGCCAGCTCCACCCATTCGCGGTTCGCTTCCGCATCGCGGCCGAGAGTACCCAGCGGCGAACGCATGCCCTTCAGGTAGGGCACATCGTCTATCAGCAGGACCATGGGCAGGCGGAACGCGCCGCTGTCCAGCGACTTGCCGCGGCCGTAGAGCCTGTAGCCGAGGCGTTCGTACAGAGGCACCAGGGCCGGAGCGCAGTAATGCGCGGCGTAGTGATAGCCTTCCGCCGTGAACGTACGGGCCAGATGCAGGCAGAGCGAACCGAACAGCGCGGAGTTGCGGGCCTCCTGCGCCACGATGACGCGGGAGATGAGGACGAGGCGGGACAGCATGGGCTCGAGACGGGGCACCTCGAACATGGCCTGCCACTCGGCATAGAGCGAAGGCTCGGATGCCGGGGTAGCCGTGCCGACGGCCACGACCTCGCCTTCGGGCGAACGCGCCGCGAAATGCCACGAACGGTCATCGTGCGGGAGCCAGACCCGCCGGGCCTCATGATCGGTGCCCGGCAGGCCTTCCCGGTCTGCGAAATACTGCTCGTAGCGGAAGCGGTACAGCTCTTCCAGCGCGGAAGGCTCCGCCTTTTCCCAAACGATGCTCACGTTCTCTCCGCAGTCATCAGGCCTGGGCCTGATACTTCTCCAGATGCTTGAGAGCCTCGGGGAAGCGCTTCAGGTAGAAGGGGCAGACGCCGCAGGACGCGCCCTGGCGGACGATATCGAGGCCCATGTCCATGTCCGGCACGGCGGAAGCGGCCTGCACGCAGGCCACGAGGCTGGCCGGCAGGTCGCCCTTGGCCAGAGAGGCGAGGCTCTCAGGGTCAAGGCCGAAACGGGCCGCAAGGTCCATCACGGCGGCGACGCGCTCTTCCGAAGCGCCGGCTTCGAGGAGCGCGGCAAGGCCCACGATGCCCGTGCAGGCGGCATGGCCGCCCTTGGTCGGCATCCAGAAGCCGCAGGGAGCCGTACAGCCGTAGCAGGCCACGGAACGCTTCACGGCAGGAGCCTTGCCGGAGAACTCCGGCCTGACCAGCTTGATGAGGGCGCCGAGCGAGGCAGAAGTGAGGCGTTCCACCCTGGCTTCGGCGCGGGCCGGATCGTCCAGGGGGACGGGGGAAAGGAAGGGGCTTCCGCCGTTGAAGCAGATGCCGGCCATCCTGCGCACAGCAAGGGAAAGGGCCAGCTGGGACGAACGCGGCGCGATGCCGGGCTCAACGGCAAGAGCGGCGCCGGAGGAACCGAGGAAGGCCGCAGGGCCGGTGACTATGCTCACGCTCTGGGTGTCGGCATAGATGCCGCGCATGATCCTGGCCTCGCGCTCCAGCAGGGCGCGAACGGCAGGCACTTCGGCAGAGGAGTCGGCAGGCACGAGGGCGGCGCCCTTCTCATCTATCACGAGGCCGCAGGGAGAAGAAGCATAGCCCTTCAGCACCACGGCGTCGAGGCCGCAGCGGCGCAGGGCCGGGGCCGTATGGCCCTTGACTATGGCGCCCTTGCCGTCGGCATAGACGGCGAGCACGCAGGAAGAAGGTGCGTAGGAGCCGGAAAGGCGTCCGGCGGCGATAACCACGTCCTTGGGGAAGAGTTCCGCGAGGACGGAAAGGTCGCCGCTGGCGAGGGCCTTTTCGGGAAGGGGCATACGCTGGAAAGTGCCCGTGCCGAGGTCGGCAACGAGCATGGCGTTCAGGAAGAAGCGGTTCATGCCTTGCCCTCCTTCTTGGCGGCGCAGGCCGTGGGGAGCTGGCCGGGAACGGCCTTCCTCTTCTGCCAGCGGAAGCGCACGGTGGCGGCATTATGCGGGCAGGCGCTCACACAGCGCAGGCACATGATGCATTCGGACATGTCGATCTTGGGGCTCACGCCCTGCACCAGCTGTTCTTCGGGGATGATGCCCATGGGGCAGACGGAAGCACAGCGCATGCAGGAGAACTTCTTGCAGCGGGGCGCGCCGATCTCGATGCGCACGAGGCCCACCTTGGCGGCAAGGCCGAGAGTCGCGCCCACGGGGCAGAAGTAGCGGCACCAGGAGCGGCGTTCGCCGAGGTCGAGGGCGGCCACTGCCGGGATGAGGGCGGCTTCCGCACCGGCCATGACGGAGTGCAGGCCGTAGGAGCGGCACACAGTACCGATGGGGCACACGGTA
>JAZQMJ010000178.1:0-1950 GCA_045543435.1 Mailhella sp. | reverse complement strand
GGAACAGCTCTGCGCCGCCCTCAACGCCAAGCTCGTGGAAATGGTTTCCATCCCTCCCGGTGTGGCCGGCCTCCGTCTGCGCGAGGTCATGAAGAAGGCCCTCAATGCCGCTGGCGTCTATCTGGTCGAAAATACCGAAGTCGTCAGAGCCGAAGTGGAGCAGGGCGCCTGCAAGGCCCTCACCACCATCGCCACCGGCGGCGAGAACCGCTGGGAAGCTGACAGCTTCGTCATCGCCACCGGCGGCCTGCTCGGCGGCGGCATCGGCACTGCTCCCGGCAAGGCATGGGAAAGCATCTTCAGCCTGCCCCTCGATATGCCCGAGAACACGGAAGACTGGTCTTCTCCCAACATCTTTGGCGACAGCCTTTTCGCCAAGATGGGCGTGAAGGTCAATGCCGACCTGAAGCCCGTGGATGCCGAAGGCAATGTCATCCTCAACAATGTTCGCTTTGCTGGCCGCATCGTCGGCGGCTATGATTTCGCCGCTGAAAAGAGCGGCCACGGCGTGGCTCTGGCCACCGGCTGGCATGCCGGCACGCTTGCCGGAAAGGAGTAGGGCATGAATCACAACACCAATCTCGATAAATGCGTTGCCTGCTCGACCTGCGTCGTCCAGTGCCCTGTTGCCGAGGTGACCTCCAAGTTCATCGGTCCCCGCATGCTCGGCCCGGCTTCTCAGCGTTTCCGCCTGCTCAATGCTGGTGAAGACGAATCCCTCAGCTACTGCGCCAACTGCAAGAACTGCGACATCTCCTGCCCGCACGGCGTAGATGTTTCCAACATCAACATGCTGGCCCGCGCCGAGTACTGCCGCGAACATCGTCCTTCCTTCCGCGACTGGATACTTGCCCACGGCGAACTGGAAGCCAAGCTGGTGCGCTATCTGCCTGCTTTCATTGCCAATCTCGGCCAGTCCAATCCTATCACCAAGCTCATCCTGAGCCGGGTGGGCATCAGCCCCAAGGCAGACCTGCCCAAGTTCGCCGCCAAGCAGTTCCCCGCCATGTTCAAGGCTTACAAACAGCCGGAAGGCCTGAAGAAAACTGTCGTTTTCTACCCCGGCTGCTTCGTCAAGGCCTATGCTCCCCAGGTGGGCATGGACTTCGTTCGCCTCATGAACATGGCCGGCTACCGCGTAGAATCCCCCGAGGGCTTCAGCTGCTGCGGTACTCCTCTGTACACCAACGGCTTCGAAAATGACGCTCGCAAGAACGCCGCCGCCAACCTTATGGAGATGGCCAAGTGGCGCAAGCAGGAGATTCCTGTTCTGTCTCTCTGCCCGAGCTGCCAGCTCATGTTCAAGGAATACCCCGTGTACTTCCCGGATCTGGCCGAAACCGCTGGTTCCACCGATATGGGCGACGCCATGCAGTTCGTCATCGAATGCATCGAACGCGGCGAACTGAAGCTTGAAGACGCCGTGGATAAGAGCCCGCTGGACATCATCTACCATGCCCCGTGCCATCTCCGCGCTCAGGGCATCGGCCTTCCTGGCTTCGACATCCTTCGCATGCTTCCCGGCGTGCGCGCTGTCAACGCCGATGCCGGCTGCTGCGGCATTTCCGGCAGCTATGGCTTCAAGAAAGAGAAGTACGACATCGCCATGGCTGTCGGCGCGAAGCTCTTCGAAACCATCAAGGATAGCGGCATAGAGCTGGTGGCCACCGAATGCGGCACCTGTAAGGTGCAGATCATGCATGGCACTGGCAAGACTGTGGAACACCCGCTGAGCATCCTGCGCCAGCGCCTGGAAGGCTCCAAGTAATCCTGCTTCCCGCAAGTGAAAAATCCGTCCTTCGTGACCCGAGGGACGGATTTTTTATTTTAAGGCCTGAAATCGCCTCCTATGGACACAGTTCATTTTTAGAGCATCGCCGAGAGAACTCACCACATCAACGCCAAGGTCAAGCAAGCAGGGGAGAGGAGTAAGGATGCTCGAGACCCCAT
>JAZQMJ010000177.1:0-2958 GCA_045543435.1 Mailhella sp. | reverse complement strand
ATGGCCTGCGCCCCCCTTGTGGGCAATCATGACGCCCGCCGCCTGCCCTCCATACCCGGCATGGTACCTCTGCCTTCGGAACTGCCGGAAGGATGCTGCTTCGGGCCGCGCTGCCCGCATTTCGAGGAAGGATGCCGCCAGCAACAGGAACTCAGGGAAGCCGCGTCGGGGCATATGGTGCGATGCTGGAAGGCCTGAGCTCGCAGACCTCCTCGCTTTTTCTGAAAATTTTCGAAATACGCAAAAAAAAGCTTGCCAAGGGCAGGCAAATATTCTAAACACATTCCTGCCGCCGAAGTGGTGAAATTGGTAGACACGCTAGGTTCAGGGTCTAGTTCCCGTACGGGAGTAAGAGTTCGAGTCTCTTCTTCGGCACCAGTAAGAAAGCAAGCCTTCTGAGAAATCGGAAGGCTTTTTTCGTTTCCTATGCCTGCTCCTGCACTTTCGGAAGCATTCTCATATGCTTGAGCTTTTTCCGTTTTACTGCTATGGATTTCGGCTTGGATGCGCGGCGCGTCTTCCTGCGAAGCGTTGCGAGACAGTCCTTTTACAGGAATGGGGTCAGCTATGGTGAAAACATGGAACATCTCCTTCCCCGCCCGCGAACGCGCGGAAAGGCGGCGCAGGGCCTATGTGTACCTGCCCTCCATGTACAAGGAGCAGTCCCGCCGCCGCTTCCCCGTGCTCTATATGTTCGACGGGCATAACGTCTTCTTCGACGAACATGCCTCGCACGGGCACAGCTGGAGGCTCGCCGAATACCTCGACTTCAGCGGCACTCCTCTCATCGTGGCGGCAGTGGAATGCAACCACAGCCCCGAGAACGGGCGCCTGCGCGAGTACTCGCCGTGGACCTTCGACGACCCGGAAGTCGGCCATGTGGAAGGTGAAGGCCATGCCACCATGGAATGGCTGGTCCACGAATTCAAAGCGTATGTGGACAGGCGTTTCCGCACCATCCCGTGGCGGGAGCGCACCTTCATCGCCGGTTCGTCCATGGGCGGGCTCATGAGCCTCTACGCCGTGGCCCGGTACAACCACATATTTTCAAGGGCCGCCGCCCTTTCGCCCCATATCTGGGCAGGCAAGGAACAGCTCATCGGCCTTCTGCGCCACGCCCCCATGGCCCGGGACACTGTGGTCTACATGGACTGGGGCTCCGACGAGGTGGACAGGAACATGGCCCGCGACCAGCGCGACGTGGCCGACGCCCTCTTCGACCGCAAGCTCTCGCTCACGGCTCGCGTCGTGCCCGGCGGCGATCACAGCGAAGCAAGCTGGGAAAAGCAGTCCCCCTTCTTCATCGAAACGCTGATGTACGGCCTCGACGCCTGACATCGCCATATATAAGGATACGACATGCATAAGCAGTACTTCAAGGAATACAGCCCCGCCCTCGGCCGCGACATGGAAGGCATGGTCTACGGCCACGCTGGCCGCCCCATGCTCTTCATCCCCTGCCAGGACGGCCATCACCCCGACTTCGAGGGCTTCCACATGACCGAGACCCTCGCCCCGTGGATCGAGAGCGGCCAGCTCCAGGTGACCTCCATCGACACCATCGACAAGGAGACCTGGTCCGACAAGAACGGCGACCCCTATTTCCGTGCCCGCCGCCACGAAGCCTGGATGAGCTATATCTTCAATGAAGTCGCTCCCCGCATGATAGCCCGCGCCCACTCTGTGAACGGCGACTGGGCCGACAACCACATCATCGCCTTCGGCTGCTCCCTCGGCGCCACCCATGCCGTGAACTGCTACCTGCGCCGCCCCGACCTGTTCAGCGGCCTGCTGGCCCTTTCCGGCATCTACACCGGTTCCTTCGGCTGGAACGGCTACTCCGACGAAGTGGTGTACGCCAACTCCCCCGTGGACTACATGGCCAACCTGCCCCGCGACCACCACTACGTTGACCTCTACAACCGCCAGCGCGCCGTCATCTGCGTGGGCCAGGGCGCTTGGGAAGAACCTGAGACCACCTTCCGCCTCAAGAGCATCTTCCAGGAAAAGGGCATCAATATCTGGGTGGACGCCTGGGGCTACGACGTGAACCACGACTGGCCCTGGTGGCACAAGCAGGTGCCCTACTTCATGCCCTACCTGCAGGGCAAGTAAGCCGCAGGCGCACGATGCGCATCCATAAGCCCCTAGGGGCTGAACATATCGCTCCGCCGCCGCTCAAGGATATGCGGCCTCGGAAAAAGGAATCCTCATGAAAAACTTCGTCTTCATCTCTCCCAACTTCCCCACCAACTACTGGAAGTTCTGCCATCACCTCAAGGCCAACGGCCTGTGCGTGCTCGGCATAGGCGACCAGCCCTACGACGACCTGCTCCCCGAACTCAAGGACAGCCTGCACGAATACTACAAGGTGAACAGCCTTGAGAACTACGATGAAGTGTACCGCGCCATGGGCTACTTCATCCACAAGTACGGCCGCATCGACTGGCTGGAATCCAACAACGAATACTGGCTGGAACGCGACGCCGCCCTCCGCACCGATTTCCACATCACCAGCGGCTTCCAGGCCGAAGACATGGGCAAGATCAAGTGCAAGTCTTCCATGAAGGCTTTCTACAAGAAGGCCGGCATCGCCACCGCCCCCTACTACCTCGTGAAGGACATGGCAGGCTGCAAGCGCTTCATCAAGAAGGTCGGCTTCCCCGTGGTGGCCAAGCCCGACAACGGCGTGGGCGCTTCCGACACCTGGAAGATCAAGGACATGGCCGGCCTTGAACGCTTCATGGAAAAGAAGGTGGAAGGCGTGCAGTACATCATGGAAGAAGTCGGAGGCCAAGCGGTCTTAGGAAGACAACATCATTTTTCACCTCCTTGGCTCACAGAACGACATGGCTACGATCCGACTTGGCGCTTCCGACACCTGGAAGATCAAGGACATGGCCGGCCTTGAACGCTTCATGGAAAAGAAGGTGGAAGGCGTGCAGTACATCATGGAAG
>JAZQMJ010000176.1:0-2171 GCA_045543435.1 Mailhella sp. | reverse complement strand
CAGGCTCGCACCTCTCGCCTTCGCCCCTGCCCTGCCCGGCCTCGGCGCGGACTGCCGGGGCGGCGGCCTTCGCGGCCTTCACCCGCGCGGGCTCTGCCTTGGCCTTGGTTTCCGGCTCTTGGTTCTTGGCTCTTGGGGCATTGCGCTTCGATGCGGGCCGCATGATTCCGCATACGCCATCAACATCTTGCTGATTTTCCACATTATTTTCCAAGCCCCAGCGGGCCTGCGCCGCACGTTTCGCGCTTTTCGTGCGCTCCTCGGAACGGCAGGCCCAGGCCTGATGTTCGGCCCAGTCGTGTATGCGGAAGGCGCCGTGGGCTTCGGGGCAGTCCGGCGCGGCGGGGTTCTCGCCAGCCGTTTCGGGCTCGCCCGGGGCACGTTCGCCACAGAAAAAGGGGCTCGCGGGCGGGGCGTCGAGCAGGCGGAACTCGCAGAGCGCGGCCACCAGCTCGCCGGGCTGGCCTTCCCACTGCGCCGCGAGTTCGAGGTCGTCGGCGTCGAGGCCGCGCAGTGTGCCCTCCGGGCGATTGGCCGCCGCCCACAGCCACAGCCGGAGCAGGCAGAGCACGCCTTCCGCGCCGAGGCGGCGGCGGAGCTTGCGCGCTTTGGGGTGCTCGAAGAAGTCGAGCTTGAGGCGGATGTCGATGTTCATGGCTTCTCGCTTCGGGCCGGGCCCGTTTTGCATTGGTGCGGCGCATGGGCTGGCCGCGCCCCTTATTTTCGCAAATGCAAAAGACAAAAGCAAGAGATTTTATTACAAATGCACACTTTGCCAAAGCCCGCTGTTTTTGCTATATATTTTTGTATGAAACTCATCGACTCTGCTCTCCGGATACTGGAACAGGCCGTCCAGAAGGATTTCCACGGCAACCTGAAAGAGGCCGCCGCCCGGCTGGACGTTTCGTACCACACGCTCTACTCGTGGCTGGGGCCGCGCCGCACGCGCACGCCCTCGCTCCGCGTGCTCGAGCCCATACTCGAACGCCTGGGCGTGCAGTTCTCTGCGCCCTCGCCGGAATCCGGGCGCGACGTGTGTTTCGTGAACGCGCGCATCGTGCCCGCCGGGGAGCACGCCGCCCCGCCCAGCGCCGAAGACTATATGGCCGCCCCCATGGTGGGCGAGGTGGGCGCCGGCCCGGGCTACATCCCGGAAGAGGACATCAAGAGCTGGTTCCTGGTGTTCAAGAACCAGCCGGCCGTGCGCTATCGGCGCAACCTCATCGCCGTGGAGATAGGCCCGCACTCCACGTCCATGCAGCCCATCCTGAACCCCGGGGACATCGTCCTCGTGGACAGGGACGACAGGAACGTGAAAGATCCCGGCCACATGATGCTCGTGCTCGACCCGAAGGACGGCTCGGGCAAAGTGAAGCGCGTGGCCGTGCACGACACGGACGACGGCGACTGCCGCATCACCTATTACTCGGACAACGCCGCCAGCAACCCGCCCGAGATCTACAGCCTGCGCGACGATTTCTTCGGCGACTGGGAGAAGAGCATAGTCGGCCGCGTGGTCTGGGCCTGGAGCGACGTGACCGGAAAGTGATATGTTAAGGAGGAACGCGCGCCAGCTTCGAGCCCCGCTCCCGCCTTGGGAACGCGGCGCGGCACGCTGATATGCGCCCTCCCCGCCTGACCCGGCGCGGCCTGCGGAAGCCCTGCGGCCTGCCGGGAAGCGTCTTCCCCATCCCTGCACTCTTCCTTTAAAAGAAGGATTGAAGCCCTGCGTTTCGGCGCGGGGCTTTTTTTTCGCCCAACTTTTTTCGGGATGAGGTGAGCGGAACAGGCAAGAGCCGGAAACGAGTACACGCGGCTTCGGCCCTGCGCCTTCGCGGCCTTGCGAGCTTCCGAGGGCGGGGCCGGCCTCTGCTCTTTGCGCTTTTGTGTCAAGTCCGGCGGGACTCGTTCGCCCTTCCCGAAATTTCTTCGCGTTCGCTTTTGACTTTTGTATTCGTTTCGTCTTGACTTTGAATTTGCTTTTGTACAGAATAAAGACACGACGCAGGGCCGGAAGGCGAAAAGTGCGAGGAGATCGCCAGAAACCGGAACGCCCTTGCGGCGCGGCCCCCGCGAGTACCGAGCACGGAAAGCCGCAAACCCGGCAGGAACGCACGTTCCCCCGCCGGGCGGGAAAGCGTTCGACGGCAGGGAAGGGGGCTTGATGAAAG
>JAZQMJ010000175.1:0-1605 GCA_045543435.1 Mailhella sp. | reverse complement strand
CGAAGGGGGCTTTTGAAGGCGTATGGATCACGGCGTGGCGCAGTGTTCTGCTCTCCATGCCGGGATGCGGGCTCATGCTGGCCGTGATGTATGATGGCTTCCGTCTGCTGGCAGGCCTGCCCATGCTGGCGCAGCAGTTCCTCGTGCTGGCCGTGGGCGGTACGCTCTATGTGATCTCGTGGCTTCTGCTTTCGTACTTCTTCCAGCGGCATTACTACTGGACTGTGCTTTATCCTCTCCTGCGGAAGCTGCATCCGCGCAAACCCCGGAGGCCTCAGTCATGATGGACGTCATCCGCGCCAAGCGCGCCGGTTTCTGCATGGGCGTGGCCCTTGCTCTGCATAAGCTCGACAGCATGGTGGCCGCCCGTCAGGGGGAACAGGTCGCCACGCTGGGCGACATCATCCATAACCCGCAGGTTCTGGACGACTACGCCCGCAAGGGAGTGCGCCGCCTTGGCGCGGCTTCGGAAGCGCAGGCCGACATGGCCGTACTCATCCGCGCCCACGGCATCACCCGGAGCATGGAGGAAGAGCTCCGCAGCCGCTGTTCCCGTGTGGAAGACGCCACCTGTCCCCGCGTGAAGAAGGCCCAGCTCGCCATTGCCGAAGCCACGGCTCCCGGGCGCGAGCTCCTGCTCTACGGCGAGGCCGACCACCCCGAAGTGCGCGGACTCATTTCCTACGCCGCCGGGCTGAGCCATATCTTCTCCTCTCCCGAAGAGCTGGCTGGACTGCTTTCGGGAGCGTCCTTCGAAGGCCGCGCCGTGGTGCTGGCCGCCCAGACCACGCAGGACAGGCTCATCTTCGATGAGATGCGCGCCGAACTTTCCTCCCGCTTCGGCGATTCTCTCATCGTGCTCGATACTATCTGCGATGCCACCCGCCAGCGTCAGGAAGAGGCGGGCGAGCTGGCGGGCCGCGTGCAGGCCATGGTCGTAGCTGGCGGCAAGACCAGCGGCAATACCCGCCGCCTTGCCGAACTGGCCCGCATGCGCGGCGTGCCCACCGTTCTGGTGGAGACTGCCGATGAGCTGGACAGGTCTTTCTTTGAGGGCGTCGAGACCGTGGGGCTCACCGCCGGCGCGTCCACGCCCGGCTACATCATCGACGAAGTGGAAGCCCGCCTGAGAAGCTGGTAACTTTTCTTTCCTCCCTGCAATAAATTGTAACAGGAAAATTAGTGCGTTCGGCTGTCCGCCGGGTTATAGTGCGCTCATAAGACTCAAAGGAGTGCCCTATGCCCGATACCGATCTCGCCACTGCCCAGAAGGCCACTCTGTCGCTCCTTGTCGTGGACGACGATCAGGATATACGCGACCTCATGGCGGACTACCTGCGCCAGCACGGCTTCCAGGTGCGTTCTGCCGACGGCGGCGACGCCATGTTCGCCTGCATTGAGGAAGAGAAGCCTGACCTCATCGTGCTCGATATCATGATGCCCGGCGAGGACGGCCTTTCTCTCTGCCGCCGTCTCCGCTCCATGGACAGCGTCACTCCTGTCATCTTCCTCACCGCCCTCGGCGATACTGCCGACCGCGTGGTCGGCCTCGAACTCGGGGCTGACGACTATGTGGTCAAGCCTTTCCAGCCCCGCGAGCTCCTT
>JAZQMJ010000174.1:0-1936 GCA_045543435.1 Mailhella sp. | reverse complement strand
TGGCTACGATCCGACTTCAGTTCGTCGCTGGCGAGGTAGTCGTAAACGACCACGTCAGCTTCGGAAAGGACTTTTCTGCCTTTGCAGGTGAGCAGGCCGGGATCGCCGGGGCCTGCGCCGATGAGATAAACGTACATCCTTCCTCCGGGTCTTGGATTCGGGGGCATTGTACTTATTAAACAGGCAGGGAGCAAGACCCTCAGAGCAGGAAAAGCCTGAAGGCCGCAGGCGGAGGACGGATAATGCGTTTCCTGCGCCTTAGGCGGGCGGCATATGGACAAGCGGCGGAGCCGGGTCTAACATGGCGCGTGCAGGAGGCTCTATGGAAGGTTTGCTATTGTATGCCGCTCTCTTTGCGAACTGGTTTCTGGCAGGGATAGCCGGCGGTGCGGCGGCCATCGGCACTTCCATGACGGCCATGCCCATCCTCATCCTTCTGCTGGACCCCACCGAGATCGTTCTCATCTGCGTGATGAGCTGTTTTTTCGCCTCCGTACAGCTCATCTATGCCTACCGCGGCAGTTTCCGCTGGAGCGACATGAAGCCGCTTTTTGTCGGGTGCATGCCTGGCATCGCTGTAGGAACGTTCACGCTCAAGGTCATCTCGGCCGCCACGCTTCAGTTCCTTCTGGGCTTCGTCCTGTTCTCGTTCATCATTTTCCAGCTGATACGGCGAAAGAGCCGGTACAGGCTCCCGGATTCGCCGCTCGTCGGCACGCTGGCAGGCTTCGTCATCGGTTTCGCCGGGGCGGCCGCGGCAGTTCCTGGCGCTCCGCTGGGCATCTATGTCATCCTGCGCGGATGGGATGCCGACAGGAGCCGGGGCAATCTAAGTCTGTTCTTCATGGTCTTCAATACTGTCACTGTCTTTGCGCATATGTCGGCAGGGCTTTACACAATGTCCATATTCCAGATGAGTGTCGTCTGTGCCGTCGGCGGCATGCTGGGCCAGTGCATGGGCGTCCGTCTCGGCCGCGGCATGGATACGTCTCTCCTGCATAAGCTCATCCTGCTTTTCATATTCGCGGCGGCCTTCATGCTGTTCTGGCGGGCCTTCGGCCTGTGATCCTTCCTGCAACGCTTTGAAAGAAAAAAGCCTTCTGCGCCCCTTCCCAATATGCCGGGCAGTGTTTATCTTCTGCTTTCCGGGGAAGGAGAGTGCCCCGGCTTCCAACATTCAGCACCAAGGAACAACGACATTATGAAGACCTGGAAAAAGCTCGCCCTCTGCGCCGCCTGTTTCGCCGCCATCTCTTTCGCCATGCCGGACTATGCGGATGCCGCACGCCTCGGCCGCGGCCGCAGTTTCGGAAGCTCCTCCATCATGAAGAATCCCGCTCCCGCCCCCTCCGGCATCAAGGGCGGCGCCAGCTCCGCCACCACCATGAACCGCCAGGCCACCGGCCAGCAGAACGCCAGCGGCGGTGCCGCCGCCATGACGCAGAACCGCGGCGGCCTCTTCGGCGGTCTGTTCGGCGGCCTCCTCGCCGGTACCCTTCTGGGCTCCATGCTTGGCGGCACCGGCTTCGGCGGCGCCATCGGCAGTTTCATGAACATCCTTCTATTCGTGGCTCTCGGCTTCTTCGCCATGCGCCTTTTCCGCCGTCTGCGCGGCGGTCAGGAAGAACGCCGTCAGGACTGGCAGGAACGCTCCTACGAACAGCGCCAGCCCTTTGGTCAGGACCAGTACGGCCAGCGCCAGTCTCAGGGCTCTGCCTGGGACGCCCTGCGCTCCGAACCTCAGGCCGCCCAGCAGAACGCCGCTGAAAGCGTGAACGCCGTCCCCGCCGACTTCGACGAGAACGAGTTCCGCCGCGGCGCCAAGGCCGCCTATACCCGCCTGCAGGCTTCCTGGGACCGCCGCGACCTCAACGATATCGCCAACTTCGCCACCGAAGACGTGATGGCTGAACTGCGCGAACAGGCCGCTTCCGAC
>JAZQMJ010000173.1:0-4670 GCA_045543435.1 Mailhella sp. | reverse complement strand
CTATTTATATCCCTGCCGTGGGAAAGCTGCTGACGCTTGAAGGCAGGGCAACGTTGGAACAGATGCGCAAGGAGTATCTCTGATGGCGAAAATTTCGCATGCATGGCGTTCAGGCCTGGGATTTCTGACGGCAGTCCTCCTTGCCGGCTGTGCGGCCCCTGTCAAAGCTCCGGCTCCCGATGTGCAGGACAGCGCCGCGAAGCTGGAAGAAGCGTTCCAGGCGTATGGGCAGGGAGACTGCCACAATGCCATAGCCGCTTTTGCCGAGCTTGCCCGGCGGGCTGAACACCCCATGACGTTCAACAGCCTCGGCCTGAGCTACCTGCAGTGCGGCCAGCCTCAGGACGCGGTCTCGCCTCTGGAGCAGGCCGCTGTGCTCGCGCCTTCTTCTTCGGAGATACAGGCCAACCTCGGCACGGCGCTCTTCGAGTCCGGCGATCTGGAAGAAGCGGAGAAGGCGTTCAAGAAGGCCCTGCGCCTTGCTCCTTCCCAGCCTGAAGCCCTCATGGGCATGGCCGCTGTACACCTCAGTCAGGACGAGCCTGAAAAGGCCCTGCAGATGCTCTCCCGCATTGCGGGCAAGGAAGCCGCATTGCCGGAAGTGGCCTACAACCGCGCGCTCGCCATGCAGAAGATGGGCCTTCTGGAAGACGCTGAAAAGACGCTCCGGAAGTATGCGGAGGAGCATCCGGCGGACGCCGAAGCACTCAACGCTCTTGGCGTGGTACTGCTCCAGCGCGGAGATCTTGCCGAGGCTCGCACCTGCCTGGATAAGGCCCTCTCTCTCAAGCCTGAGCAGGGACGCTTCTACTACAACCGCGCCGAGATAAAGAAACAGCAGAAGCAGTTTGCGGAAGCGGCGGAAGATGCCGGGCGCGCTGTGGTCTTCGCTCCGGATATGGCCGCCGCCTGGGTCAACCGCGGTGAACTGCGCTTCCTGCTGGATGATGACGCGAATGCCTGCCTCGACCTGGAAAAGGCCTGCGAACTCGGCCTCTGCGAACGCCTCAAAGAGTATGAGAAGAGCGGGCGCTGTCTGACCGGCTTCGGCAGCTAGCAGGCGGGAACTCGCTGGAAGCGTGCCCTTTCCGGGCATACAGGCAGAGCCATGAAGAGAGCATCCGGTCCGTTCGAGAACATACTTTCGGAAAGTCTGGCGAAGGTCCTCATCGGGGCTATGCGTCCGGGCCGCCTGTTCTGCGCCTTCCGCGACCTCTGGACGTGGGGGATGATACTGGCAGGCGGCATAGGCCTGCTGTGGTCTCCAAACGGGCAGGCTCCTTCCTTCGGCTATCTCCTTTTCGCCGCGCTGGTCGAGGAAACGACTTTCAGGGCCCTCCTGCAGAATTATGCCGAGGCATGGTGGGCAGAAAGAAGGACGAGCCCTTCCGGCTGGCTGTGGAAAATACTCACGCCGGGCAATCTTGCGGTCTCCGTGCTTTTTGCGCTCTGCCATGCGTTCACGCAGTCGCCCCTGATGGCCGCACTCACCTTCTTCCCTTCCATCGGCATCGGCATCCTCTGGAGCAGGCACCGCTCCCTGTGGCTCTGCTTTGCCGTCCATGCCTGGTATAACGCGCTGTTCTGGTACTGACCCCAGCAGAAATTATTCCTTCCTTGCAGTCCGCCTAAGCACCTTGACCTCTAAAAGAACGGGGGAGAGAACGTAGGCGTAAGTGCAACCATCTGCAAAGGAAGGGATCATGAAGGATCACAGCAGTTCTCTCCGTTCCGATTCCCCGTCCCTGTCTCGCCGTGCGGTCCTGGCAGGGCTGGCGGCTCTTGGCGTGGCCTATTCCGCGCCCGGTCTTTTCCAGGTGAACGAGGCTATGGCCGAGCCTGCCCGCAAGCATCGCTCCGAGAAGCACGGGCACTCTGAACACGACAGGCATTCCAAGAAGCGCAGACACTCGAAGAAGAGCCGCCACTCCAAGGCAGAACGGCATAAGAGCCGTTCCAAGGCCAGCCGTTCCGGCCCGAGCCGGCGTTCCAAGGCATCCCGTATCCCCAGCCGCGCAGACTCCCCGCGCCGCCCCATCTGATTTCCGGAGTATTGGCAGTGGCCCGTACCTGTTCGAAGAGCGGCGGAGCTTTTGCGCTGTCGTTCAAGGGCCTGCCCGAAGCATCGCTTCAGGCGGGCTCTGCTTTTTTGCGCGGTCTTCTGGAGCGGCATTTCCAGCGCTGGCCCTTTTCCGTTGTGTCCGATGCCCAGAGCAGGCCGCTTTTCCGAGTGGAAGAGAAGGGCAGGGGATTCCGGCTCTGCTCCTCAGAAGGGCGCGAGCATTTTGATACTGCGGCGGAAATGCTCTGCGATCTGGGCATAGGCCTTGCCGAAGCCTTCGTGGCGAGGACGCCCGGCCTGCAATGCCTGCACTGTTCAGCTGTTTCTTTTCCTGCTGGCGGCGAAGAGAAGCTCGTCGTCTTCCCGAATGTCAACCGGGCGGGCAAGAGCCTGCTGGCGGCCTGTCTGATGCTGGAGGGGGCGAGGCTTTTTGCCGACGATCTGCTCGGCGTGACGCAGGAAGGGGAGGGCGTTTCTTTCGGGCTTCCGCCGCGTCTCCGCCTGCCTCTGCCCGCTTCGGCCTCGCGTCTTGCCGGAACTCTGGGGGAACTGCCCGGCCTGGGCGACGGCCGCTACCATTTCCTCTACGCGTGGGATTCCATTGCTCCGTTCAGCCAGAAACTGCCCATAGGTGCAGTCGTCCTGCCGTGCCGCAGGGCGGAAGGCGAGGGCGTGCGCCTGCGCAGGCTTTCTGTTTCCGGTGCGCTGCAGTGCATGGCCTATCAGTTCCAGATGCGGGAAGGGCAGGCCGGGGCGGTGTTCGAGCTGGCCCGGAGTCTCTGCGAGAGCCTGCCGCTGTGGGAGCTTGAATATGGTTCGCCCGAAGAAGCTTCGGCTCTCCTCATGCAGGAGGCCGGGCGTCTGTTCACCGCGGCGGAAGAAGGAGAAGATGCGGTGCAGGATGTCGGCTTCCTGACCGAGGAGGACCGCCTTTCCTCTTCGATGCATGGCCGGAGGCGCAGGCCATTCCCGTCTGACAGGAACCTGCACTGGCTCCGCGCCCCGGGCATGCATATTCATGAGGCAGGCTCTTTCGCCTATCTCATCCCGAAAGAGCAGGATTCTGTTTTCGGCGTTGACGGCATCGGGCTCGCGGTCGTCGCTCTGCTTTCAGGACCGCTGAGCGTATCTGAAGCCGCCCGGCTCCTTGCCGAAGCCTACCCTCAGACTGGGCTGGCGCGGCTGGAGTCGGATATGACCCTGTTCTTTCGAAGTCTTTATGAGCGGGGGCTGATCGTCCCCGTGCCCCGATAAGAGGGGATAAGATCCTATGATGATAGAAATAATTTATAAAAGTCATATATGTCAATGATATGTGTTTTTTCATGCGGCTCCCATGCAGAAGAGTGTCAGTATTTTTTTCTTTCTTGATGCAGGAGCTCAGAAGGGCGGCACGGGTAAGGTCCAGACGGGGCGTCGCCGTGCTGTACAGCAGATGTTGCAGTCGAGATGCAGTTCGTTCTGCAGTCGAGCCCCGTTATCCGTAACCCGTTTACGGATAAGATTTTTATAGCGTTGCGCCGAAAATTGGGCTAGAATCCAGCCTGCGCCTCGTACTGTTCGAGGCGTGAGGAGGTTCGATGAAAGACGCTGACGCAAGGCCCAAGATCCTGCACGAAGTCCTTGGCATGGAGTTCCCGCCGTCGGAGCCGGGAGTCGTCCTTGCAAGGATGGAAGTGACCCACGCCGTATGCCAGCGCTTCGGCTTTTTGAGCGGAGGAGCTTCCCTTGCCCTCGCCGAAACTATGGCTGGGCGCGGCTCGCTGGCCCTCTGTGAAGAAGGCGAGGTGCCGCTGGGCATTCAGGTGAGCGCGAACCATGTGCGCGCCGTTCCCCTTGGCGGGGTGGTGCAGGGAGAGGCTCGTCTCCTTTCTCGAACCCGCACGCTCCATGTTTGGAACGTTGACATCACCGACGAAGAAGGGCGGCTCGTTTCCACCAGCCGCGTCACCAACTGCATAAAGAAAAGGAAATCTGCATGAGCGAACGCAAGTGGGAGACCATAAAGGAATATCAGGACATCCTGTTCGAATTCTATAACGGCATCGCCAAGATAACCATCAATCGCCCCCGCTGGCGCAACGCCTTCACTCCCCGCACCGTGGCCGAGATGAGCGACGCCTTCCACTACTGCCGCGAGTCCCAGGACATCCGCGTGGTGGCCCTCACCGGCGCTGGCGACATGGCCTTCTGCTCCGGCGGCGACATGAACGTGAAGGGCCACGGCGGCTATGTGGGCAATGACGGCGTGCCGCGCCTCAACGTGCTCGACGTGCAGAAGCAGATACGTTCCCTGCCCAAGCCCGTCATCGCCATGGTGAACGGCTTCGCCATCGGCGGCGGCCATGTGCTCCATGTGATGTGCGACCTTTCCATCGCGTCCGAGAATGCCCGCTTCGGCCAGACCGGCCCGCGTGTGGGCAGTTTCGACGCCGGTTTCGGCGCGTCCTACCTTGCCCGCGTGGTCGGCCAGAAGAAGGCCCGCGAGATCTGGTTCCTCTGCCGCCAGTACGACGCTCAGGAAGCTCTTGAGATGGGCCTCGTGAACAAGGTCGTTCCTCTGGAACGCCTTGAAGACGAAATGGTGGAATGGGCCGAGACCATGATG